>WRBZ01000127.1 GCA_009784305.1 Synergistaceae bacterium | reverse complement strand
TATACCATACATACCTATTAAATCAACAACTACGATAAAACCAATAGCCAATATAGAAGTAATATTTATGGGAGGAGTTGGCCAAAAAATGAAAGCTATTAGTATTACTGGCATCATGATAACTAATTGAGAAAAAAGTGCACCTATAAATTTAGCAAAATATAAGAATTGTATAGGTAATATACTAGTTAGCTTGGAGAATAGGTATCCATTTGAGGCTTCAAAGTTTAATTCTGCACTTATACAAGTCAATGCGCGTGACGAAAATGTCCATACAAAATACCCCATGAATAAAAGCACCTTTGAATACTGAATATCTATATTATAGGTATTTGCAAGAGACATACCGGAATTTAACAAAACAAATGCAAGAAATATCAACGAGAAAACAATTAAATCGGTAATTACAGCCACCATATTTTGGAAATATAGAACTATCTCAAACTTAATTTCTGACTTAACGACATTGAAATATTTTACCATAATATTAATCCTTATTCTGATAATTTGTATATCATTGCTAAATCAGTTTCACTATCAACTTTAATTATTTTTTGTACTGTGCCATTAACAATTAATATAACCTCATCAGAAACAGCATTTGCAAACGAAATATCATGCGTCGCATAAATAAGAGCTTTGTTGTTTTTCTTTAGCGATTCTGAAATAGTTGATATGTATTCTCTACTGTCGACATCTATACCCTCTGTTATTTCATCAAAAACTAAGTAATCTGCTCCTGAGATAAAGCTTAAAAAGAGTGAGATCTTTTTTTTCTGCCCAAATGACATAGTTTCAACTCTTTTATCAACTAACTCTTTAAACGCACTTCCGAATATGTTTTCGTTAATTTCAATTTTTGTTTTAATCTCTCGTTTGCTAAAGCCTTTTAATCCCAAAAAGTATTCAAAATTTTGGCGTGCAGTACATCGCCAATGAAGCCCTCTATCTCCTGCCAGGGTTACAAACACCTTGTTATTTGCTTCTTTTGTTGTTAAACGACTTCCATCTAACTGTACTTCCCCACTATCGCAAGAGGTAATTCCAGAAATAATATTATGAGAGTAGTTTTTCCAGCTCCATTAGGTCCAATAATTGAGTATGTATTACCCTTGCAAAAGGAAACTGAAAAATTATCAATTATTTTTTTAGAAGCAAAAGTTTTGTGGACATTTTTAAGGCTCAACATTCCTTTTTACCTCATTTTTAATAATAGTTGGTTTACCTGCGGTTCGCCAAAGTTATTCTAGACCGCATTATACCAAAACCGGTATAAAGTGTCCATAATCATTTTCTTGTTGAAAAGGCTCGATTTTGGTATGTATTGGTATGTAAATGTAAAATACTAGCATTTCTCATCATAACTATCACAACTATCACTTTCAACTCATCTTTCTGCAAATCGGACAAATTGTTCACATTAGTGCTTGACATAATGGCAGGCACTTTTGTATTCTTATTATGGCGACATTTTCAAACTTTGTTAATCAATTTAAAGTTGCATTAACAGTTATCAACTTCGCGGGCTTGCGGCTTATATGTAAGGGGCGTGACAATGAGCAGGAATGCAATCTTCATGATAATACTGCTGACCGGGGTATGGATCGTACTGCGCGAGAGCCTTACTGTGGCCACGGCTGTCGTCGGGCTGGTTTTGAGCGTCTGCTGCGTGCTGCTCTCCCGGCGCTTGATCCCCCTTGCCAAAACCGAGCCCGTGAAGCCGCTCAGGCTGCTCGTTTATCTGTTTTATTTACTCATGCAGATATATATCGGCGGTTTGACGTCGATCGCGATCGTCCTGCTCGGGTCGCATGTCGAAATCGTGGAAATCAAGACGCAGCTCCGGAACAGGCTCTTGCGGGCGATACTCGTCAACTCGATAACGCTGGTCCCCGGCTCCGTCACGCTTGACCTAACCGAGGATACCATCACCGTGCTTTGGCTCACGAGGAAAACCGCGAGCAGCGAGGAGCTCGAAAACGCGGACGAGCTGCTCAAAGGCAAGCTGGAGCGAATGCTGATGAAAGCGCAGAAGTAGTTTTATGTATGTGATCTGGATTTTACTTGCGTGCATGGCGTTGTACATCGCGCGCATAGCGAGGGGCCCGTCCATTTGGGACCGGCTGCTCGGCCTTAGCCTGATTGCGACCAAGGTCATTTTGATCATAGTCGTAATTGCGTCAATCAGGGAAACGACATACCTCCTGGACGTGGCGATCGTATGCGCGCTGCTCGGGTTCATAAGCATTATTTTTACCGCGCAGTTCCTTCTGGAGAGAATAAGGAGCGGGAGGGAGTTCAATGACAATCGCAGGAGAGATAATTATAGCGGCGGGCGTAATATTCATACTCTTTGGCGTGGCCGGCTTGGTAAGGTTCAAAAACTTCTACGCAAGGATCCTGGTGACAGCTAAAATCGACACTGTCGGAATGATGACGATCATTATCGGCATGGCGGTAAAGCACGGCCTGAGCTTTTTCTCGCTTAAGGTGCTGCTGCTCATGGCGGCATTGCTCATCGTCAACCCGCTCGCTTCCCATATGATCGCGCGCGCCGCATGGTCAAGCGGATACAAGACCGACGCCCAAACCGGCAAGGTCAAAGACGAGAACAAGGATTATTTATGATACCTGTATTTCTTCTGCTCTGGATCGGCAGCGCCGTTCTTCTCGTCAGGGAAAAACGGGCTGTGCGGCTGATCATTATCCTCGGCGTCTACTCGCTCATTTCAGCCGTCTGCTTTTTTCTGCTCGCGGCGCCGGACATCGCCATGGCGGAGGTTGTCGTCAGCGCTTTTTCGACGATCCTTTTTATAGTGTGCTTCGAGAAATACTACAGCAACGTCGCCCCGGACAGGAAGCCCAGGAGAAAAGCCCGGGCGGGCAGCCGGCTGATCCCGCTCGCGTTCACGGTCATTCTTGCGGCGGCGGTCATTTTGCTCATCCCGGAACAGGCGCCTCCAACTTATCTGAAAGACCTTTATATGTCCCGGTTTTCGGGCGAGATAGGCGGGGAGAACGCCGTGACCGCAATCTATCTCGGATACAGGATGTACGACACCCTGTTCGAAGCGCTGATGCTGCTGGTCAGCATTGTCGCGGTCGTGCATCTGTCCCACCATGACGACGAAGCCGTCAGCGTGGAGACCCCGAGCGGCGTCAGCGATTCGAACATAGTCGGAGTCACGATCCGCGTCCTCTGCCCCGTGCTGCTCCTGCTCAGCGTTTACCTCGTCGCAAACGGGCATATATCCCCCGGAGGCGGTTTTCATGGCGGCGTCGTCGCGGCGGCGTTCTTCGTTTGCAGGTATATGATCTACGGCATTACCGATATGCGGATAAACAACGTTCTGGTCATGGAGAAGATCGTATATCTTGTGATAGTCGTTTTCTCGGTCTACTTTATCATCCTCGGGGCGCACAGTTACCTGCCGATACCAAAGGGTATTTTTCTGACAGTTATGAACCTGCTGCTTGGCATTAAGGTGGCATGCGGGTTTTTCATCGTGTTCTACAGGTTCATCGCGTTTGAGAGGAGATAACAATGGCAATAGCGCAGATTGTCGAAATCAGTTCCATTATAGTGTTCTTTATCGGTTTTTACGGCCTGATAACGAGCAGGAACATCATCAAGTCCATCGCCTCGATCACGATCATGGAGATGGCTGTCATCGTCTTTTTCCTCGGGCTCGGGTTCCTCGACGGCATGAATCCGCCTATAGGCGCCGCTGTGGAAAACGCAGCGGACCCCTTGCCGCAGGCGCTTGTCCTGACCGCCATCATCATAGGCGTCACAGTCACCGCCGTCAATCTGACCATGCTCATCTCGCTCACCCGCCAAATCAAGAGCACCGACTGGGACAACGTAAAAAACACGAGTTCGGAGTAAAGCTATGCTTTCATTTTTCGCGACAGTGCCGATAGTGATAGGGATCCTCCTGTTTGTGATCCCGATCAGGAAACCTGCGAGGGTGGTCGCCGCCGCCGCCCAAGCGGCTTTGTTCGGCTTTGCTTTCTACGTGTTCCTGATGTGCAAAAGCGGGGATATAACGACAAGGGTGGGCAATTACGAGGGGCTGATGGGGATCGCCCTGAGGGTGGACACCCTCGCGTCCGTTTTCCTGATGCTGACTTCGTTCATCTTCCTGGTCGCGACCGTCTATT
>WRBZ01000126.1 GCA_009784305.1 Synergistaceae bacterium | reverse complement strand
TCGAAAGCTGAATTATATGCTTGGGTGTTGTAAAAAGCTTCTCCTTCGTCAAAAAGCTTTTGCGCATCGTCCGATGGTTGCGTTGCCTGACCTGCCGGCGTTCGCGGCGGCGTCTGCGCGGCAGCGGGCTGAGAAGTTTGCTGAGCAGGCGCCTGCGTCTGCGTGGCAGCGGGCTGAGAAATTTGCTGAGCAGGCGGCGGTGTTCGTGGTGGCGGCGTCTGCGCGGTAGCGGGGGCGCTTCCCCAGTCTCTGATGCCGCGGCTGGCAAGGTTACTTTGCGCCACAGCGTCTCCCTTCCTGGCCGCCATTTTCCAATACTCTATCGCCTTGGCTTCATCCTTTTGAACTCTTAAGCCATTCGCGTACATGAAGGCCAGATAAACCTGCGCTTTTGTGTGCCCCTGATTGGCAGCGCTGTAAAAGCGCTCGAAGGCTGAATTATATGCTTGGGCGTTGTAAAAAGTTTCCCCTTCGTCAAAAAGTTTTTGTACAGCTTCTAAGGGAAGCGTTGCTTTAATTTCCGGCATCTGCACGGAACCGCCGCTCCAATCTCTGATGCCGCGGCTGGTAAGGTTGTTCTGCGCTACGGCGTCTCCTTGCCTGGCTGCCATTTTCCAATACTCTATCGCCATGGCTTCGTCCTTTGAGACCCCCAAGCCATTAGCGTACATGTAGGCTACGTAAACCTGCGCTCTGGTATGTCCTTGACCGGCGGCCCTGGATAAGCGGTCGAAGGCGGAATTATATGCTTGGGCGTTGTAAAAATTCTCCCCTTCTTCAAAAAGCCTTGCCGTTTCATTCGAGGGTTGAGCAGCATCCGATACCGAGGCGGACAACAGCGCGATAACCGCCGCCATTACGGTAAAGATGAGTAATTTCTTCATAGCATCCCTCTCTCCTTTCAGAATTTATGTTAGATATGCTATTATAGCACCCGTCAAAATCTTCGTGGTATACTTTTCAAGATTTTGCAGGAGGTAAACGATGAAGTCCTTATCGAGTAAAAAACAAGAAAAAGAATACCAAAAAATCATAGCAGCTCTGCGTTATGGTCTAAACCCGACCGAAGAGGCGGAGAAGGATTTTGAAGAGGAATATGGCGAAAAACACAGCAGTTTGATCTCTATCAGCGAATTAGCCAAGTTTGCCAGGGTCTCCCGATCTGCCTTGATATTCTATGACAACATAGGCTTAGTTCCTCCCGTAGAGAGAGGGGACAATAACTACCGCTATTACTCTCCGCACCAAGTCACGACGACCAACTTGATAAACACCATGCAGAAACTCAACGTTCAACTCAAAATAATTAAGGAACTTAGTAATCACAGAACCCCGAATAGTATTGTTTCCCTCTTCTCAGAACAAAGCAAATATATCGACGGTAGAATAGAAGAGCTGTTACGTGCTCAAAAGCTTTTATTGACCCTAAAGGACATTATAGAAGAAGGATTATCCGTGGACGAGGAGAAAATCGAGGTGGGATGGAACAAAGAAGAATCTATTCTATTCGGGCCTCAAATAGATTATTCGGACGGAACCACCATTGAAGAGGCTTTTCTTGGTTTTTACAAGCACTGGAGCGCAATAGACAGTGATCTGGATTTAAATTACCCAGTGTGGGGCTTTTTTTCAGAAGAACGCATTAAGCGTGGAGATTGGGTTGGCCCCGATAAATTCTACTTCAAAATGCCCGATGCGCCTGACAGAAAACCTGCGGGGCTATACGTGACGGGCTATACCAGAGGATACTACGGGCAAAGCGACACGCTTTACAAAAGACTGATTGCTTACATAAAAAAGAACGGGCTTGAAATATCCGGCCCGGCTTTCGAAATGTACCCTCTCAACGAAATAACCATTACCGATCCGTACAACTACCTTATGCGAATATCCATAAGCGTGAAGAAACTTTAATCAGAATTTTACTAAAAAAGCCTAACCATCATAAATTTGTCGATATTTGCGCCACATGATATTCCCACTTGACTGTAAACCTGCTTTATAGTTTAAAATCCTCCTTACAAAAGAGGAGGATTATTATTATGAAACTACAAAAACTACAAATTAAATATGGTTATGCAAGAAAAAACAGCAAAGACAAAGAAGCGGAAGCTCAACTGAAGGCATTGCACAACGCCGGAGTTTTGCTTGAGAACATTTTTGTGGACCAACCCGCCGAAAGAGAAAAGTTCGATCAGTTAAAAGATTGCATTGAGCCGGGCGATGTGTTGGTGGTCAAAAGCCTTCGTCAGTTGGGGTACAGTTACAAAGAAATTTTAGACGAGTGGACAACTCTCAAGAGCAAACTTGGCGCCCATATACAGGTGCTGGACATAGAACTTTTGGACACAAGTGTTAAAAAGAGGAAATTTATAGACGGTTCGTTCATTTCGGACCTTTTCCAGCAAATAATTGCTTTTGCGGCTCAGCAGGAACGTACCTACATCAAGCAGAGGCAGGCTGAAGGTATAGCGTACGCCAAGATGCTGGGCAGGCATCTTGGAAGGCCGAGCATTCCAAAACCGAAAAAATTTAACGAAATATACGATATGTGGCGCGCAGGAGTAGTCTCCGCTGAAGAAGCCATGAAACATCTAAGCCTCAAAAGGAGCACTTTCGAAAGGCTGGTAAAAGAACGTAAGGAAGAATTAAAAAAAGAAGTCGAACGAAAAGTCTCTTTAGGTTAAGATATAGTTCCACAAAGCGGCTTAGTCTTCGACTATGCTGCATTATATAAAATTAATTGACTAATTGAGTTCCGCTATGACGTCTATTTCAACAAAAAATGTGCCGGGAAGCGTGCTTTGTACTGTTGTGCGCACGGGGTAAGGGCGGTTGAAATACTGCTCGTATATTTCGTTGAATTCCTTGAAATGCCCCATATGAGTGAGATGCACGGTAGATTTCACTACATTGTCCATTGTGGCCCCGCCGGCTTCAAGTATTGAACGGATATTCTTCAGTACCTGATGTGTCTGTGCGGCTATTCCGTCAGGAATTTTTCCTGTCTCCGGATCCTTTGGCCCTTGTCCCGATACGTATACTCGCCCTCCGGATATTATCCCCTGCGAATATGGTCCCGCAGGTTCCGGCGCCTTGTCAGTCCTAATTTCCTTTTTCATCTGATTTCCTCCTTAATATGAATTCTCTCTTTAACCTATTATAATAAATCGCTCTATGTCCGCACACGGAACTACATTCCCCGCAGCGTACACATTCACGGTCATTTATTCTGTGCGTGTCCAGTTTGCATGAAATCACACAAGCGTTACATCCGACACAGTTGCGTTCATTTATTTTTATGCCCCAAAAAGCGTACTTATTGAACAGGGAATATATTGCCCCCAGCGGGCAAAGGAAACGGCAAAATGCGCGAAATATGAATATGCTTGCAAGGATTATTGTCAAGAGTAAGAAAACTTTCCATTCGAATAAGAAGCCCAATAAAGACCGTAGATTCTCATTCGCCGCAACAAGCGGCAAAGCGCCTTCCAACGTTCCGGCAGGACATATATATTTGCAGAAAGCTGGAACGCTTACCCCGTTTTCATCCAGGAGAAAGAGCAATGGCATAACCAATACAAATACAATGAGGACAATATATTTACCGACTGACGCCATGCGCGTAAATCTATTTTTACGCAGTTTCGGAGACGGTATTTTATACAACAGCTCCTGAATCAATCCAAACGGGCATAGAAACGCGCAAACACCCCTCCCGAACAATACTCCGAATAATAACAAAACACCGGCTATATAGAATGGCATTTTATACTGAACCCCGCCAAGCGCCGCCTGCAGGCTGCCCAATGGGCAAGCTGCCACAGCGCCGGGGCATGAGTAACAATTCAGCCCGGGGACGCATATTCCTTTGATGTTGCCTTGATATATCCTGCCGTTTGCGAATCCGGTTAAGTTCAAGTTGTACAGCAGTGCAGACAATAATTGAACGTATCTGCGTTTATCCAATTCCAATGCACTCCATACATATCAGTATTGCCTTATGCAGTGTGTCCGTGTAACCGCCCTGTAGTATCCCGGTAACGATAAATATCAAAGCTGTTATTAGCAACGCACACGACACTATCCTTCTCTTCACTGTCAAGCCTCCTGCCATGTATTCGAATGATAACGGGCATTATGGTAGCACATAATTGAAAAAATACAGCTACGCG
>WRBZ01000125.1 GCA_009784305.1 Synergistaceae bacterium | reverse complement strand
GACGATGAGCGTCGGCATAAAATACAATATCGCGGGGTGGAGCAGTCCGGTAGCTCGTTGGGCTCATAACCCAAAGGTCGGAGGTTCAAATCCTTCCCCCGCAACCAGCGAGCGTCGCTAGAGGGTTTAAAAAATATCCAATAGCGACGTTCATTTTTTATACGGTTTTTTCGAAATATCAAGTCTCCGGCGCAGAGCCGGGCGTAAGTTACAGAAGGGCACTCAAAAGCTATCGTCTCTCGTCATTGCGAACCGTCCGCAGACGGTGTGGCAATCCATTCTTGCGGTATAAAAAATAATATCTGCTTTTCGTTTGACGATGGTATGGATCGCCACGTCGCTATGCTCCTCGCAAAGACGGATCTTGACAGAAACGGTTACAAGAACAACTCCAAGAATAACGGCTGGCATATTGCTTTTTGCGCTTATTATGTTATAATTATGCATGGTTTTCATCGTTATACAACATAATTTGTATGGCTTTAGCCGTACGAGAAAGTGGTGAGAAGCAAATGGAACAACTGAAAAAGTATTGCTCGGAATTTATCGGAACCCTCGTTCTAGTATTCATGGGCTGCGGAAGCGCTGTATTTTTAGGGTGTAACCCTGGTGGGGGACATCTCGCGGTAGCTCTGGCATTCGGTCTTTCCATCGTCGCTATGGCTTATGTCATCGGCAATATATCAGGCTGTCATATCAATCCCGCAGTTTCGCTGGCCATGCTTCTGCGTAAAAAGATGAGCGTCATGGATTTTTGCGGATATGTCGTTGCTCAAATCATAGGAGCTATAACTGCCGCGGGATTATTAGCGCTGCTTATTTCCTTCGGGCTGATCGATCAGACAGGCGGGCTGGGTTCAAACGGTGTTGCAAACGCCGGTGGCGCCGGCGGCGCTTTGCTTGTCGAGGTGATCCTGACCTTTATATTCATTTTTGTTATTCTGGGAGTCACATCCGATGAAAGTAAAGGCGGCGTAGCGGGTATCGTTATCGGATTGACCTTGACCTTTGTACATATTGTAGGCATCCCACTGACCGGAACCTCCGTAAATCCGGCGCGCAGCATAGGCCCCGCACTTTTCGTCGGCGGTAAGGCACTGTCCGATATGTGGGTTTTCATTGTCGGCCCGCTTGTCGGCGCGGTACTGGCGGTTTTGGTTTACTCATTGGTAAAGCCGGAAGAAAAGGCTTAGCTCATTTAAAATTACTTGATACAGTTTCCTCTATATTGTATTGGAGTCCCTTCCTAACTCTCATGGTCGACTTTCGACCATTATGCGCCGCCGACAGGCGGCGCTATTGCGATTGCGAAGAAACGCTCATATCCATTACACGTGGTTATGGCGTTTGGTGGTTGATTTACTCGCTGTATAAGGAGATATTACGGGAAAAGCGAAAGCATAAACCAGAAACCACGCATTTTGATATTGTATTATTCGGCAAACCGCTGTATAATTGCAGTTAATTAAAGTAATAATCAAGAGGTGCCGACTATGAAACTGGATTGGATAACGCCTCAACAAGCCGCTGTAAAGTGGGGCATATCGGACAGGCGCATACAAACCCTTTGTTCAAACGGGCAAGTTGACGGCGCAGTCAGATTGGGGCGCGGTTGGTTGATTCCAAAAGATATACCTCGCCCAATTGACGGAAGGACAAAAGCCGCGAAGGATCTCAAAGCTGCTAGAGAGAAACGCTAATTCATTAAAGCACTATACAAAACGATAGATGCGAGCATGCACTGCTGATTGGAGAGAGATTTGATGAATATTGGCAGAGAAAGTGAAATACTGGAGTTCAAGAAATCAACCGGAGAACTAAGTGAAAGTATCATCTCAATAGCGTCTATACTGAACAAACACGGTAGCGGCGAGTTATACTTTGGCATCCGTAATGACGGTACTGTGCTTGGTCAACAAATCGGCGAATCTACTTTACGTGACGTCAGTCAAGCCGTAGCCGCGCATATTGATCCGAAGATTTTTCCAACGATCAAGCTTGTTTATCTCGATGATGAACCATGCATATATGTAAGCTTCACAGGTGACGATGCGCCATATCTTGCTTACGGACGCGGCTATATTCGTGTAGCCGACGAAGACAGACAAATGCCTGCATTTGAATTGGAAGAATATATACTCCGAAAAAATGCGCGTAAAGACACATGGGACAGCAGTATTTCCGATAAAACACCGGAGGATATTCCCGATGCTGATATTGAACGCTATCATGAACGCGCAAAACTTGCCGGTAGAATCAGCTTCCCCTACACAACAAAGGAAGACACACTTACCCGTCTGGGAATGCTGAAAGACGGTATGCTGATAAACGCGGCTGCGGTCTTTTTCTGCGGAGCGCCTTTACTTGAAGTGCAAATGGCGGTGTTTGCAGGGACAGAGCGGCTCACTTTCAACGATATTCAGCGTGACGGCGGCAACACCCAACAACTTGCGGCAATTGCGGAGAGATATGTCCGTAATAATATTCGATGGAAAGTGGTACTCGACGGGTCTTTACAACGCAAAGAGATACCAGAAATACCCATGGGTGCCGTAAGAGAGGCCTTAATAAATTCATATTGCCACCGTGATTATCGGTCTTCGCAAAATAATGCAATAATGGTTTACAGCAATCGTGTCGAGATATACAATCCCGGCAAATTCCCGGAGGGTTTGGTGCCTGAAGATTTTATAAATGGCAGTGAACTTTCTATCAAGCGCAACCCTTTACTGGCACAACTAATGTACTATGTCAAAGATATCGAGAGTTTCGGAACCGGCATAAAAAGAATATCGGATGCCTGTGAAGCCGCAGGGATTAAGGTGGGCTTTGAGATGCGAAAGCTCGGCTTTGCTGTAGTGTTTCATCGTCCAAATAATGGTTCTAGTATTTACAATAACCTTGATGCCGGTGACAACGTCGGTGATACCACCACAGATACCACCACAGATACCACCACAGATACCACCACAGATACCACCACAGATACCACCACAGATACCACCACAGATACCACCACAGATACCACCACAGATACCACCACAGACGACAGCCCAACAAATAGAATAATATCATTTTGCGCTGTGCCACGAAGCAGAGAAGAGATACAACTATTTATAGGGTTAAAGAACAAGAGACATTTCCTTAAACAGTATATAGCCCCATTAGTTGAAAGCGGTAAGCTAAAGATGACTATCCCCGATAAACCCAACAGTAAAAACCAAAAATATGTAAGCGAGCAGAAAAACGGCTAAGCAAACTCATCGGCGGTTGTTGATATGGAAGATGAGGAATCTCTTTCCTCAGAATATACGAAAAACAACAGCACCCTGTAAAGCGAAATAACTCTACGGGGTGTTGTGTCCTTTAATCGATTAACTACCGAAGTTACAATCCTTTTGATGTGCATCGTTATGACAGCTATTGCAACATATTACAGCGTTCTCATCATGCAAATATTCAGGCGGGGATCAGATTACACTCAGCATTTCTCAGTATACACATACTCTCGGCATATGCGCTCTCAGCATATACGCTTATGCAGCTCCGGCAGTCCGGCTGGGTTATACTTGTCAAATGCCAGCAGCAATGCTCCCTGTGCGGGTTCATATTTTGGAGACGTTAGCAAGCCGCCTGATTTTTCGACGCCTTCCGAGAATCGGTGAAGGACAAGTTCTCCCGTTTTAAACAGTCCGCCTGAGTAAGAAACCAAAAACGGGCGCTTGGAAAATTGCAGTTGCTCGCGAAGCGCTACTACCAACAAGCAAAGTTCGTCGGCTGCGCAGTCGTACAGGGCAATTGCGCTCTGCGAACCTTCCAGAGCCGCTTTTTTTGCAAGAAGCTGCAGTTCCGCGACTTTTTCCCGGTTCGTTATAAATTCTCCGTGCATCAAATCAATAAAGTCAAAGTCGTTTTTAAGTCCAAGCTCACTTCTGACTATCGTGTAAAGACTGTCTCTCGGTATGCGCATGTCCGATTGCTTTGAAAACAACTCCATGACCTTACGGCCCATCCAATAACAGGAGCCTTCGTCGCCGAAAAATTCGCTCCATCCGCCGCTCCGCGCCGTTTTTCCGTTTTCATTCCTGCCAAACGCGATCGCGCCGGTCCCGGCAACCACATTGACTCCCGGAGCCAGCCCCAGAGAGCCTGCCCAGCCTACTTCAACGTCATTG
>WRBZ01000124.1 GCA_009784305.1 Synergistaceae bacterium | reverse complement strand
TTTCTACCCTTGGAGCTTTTCCCCAATGGAATAAAAGAGGGGGATTGGCTTGACCTGGAAATTAGAATAAACACAAACGCAACTGAAAAAGGTAAGCGTGGTGTGGCGGATTTATATAAAGAGTTAAGAGATAATTGTTAGATTATTCCAACACAACCGTAAATGTGCTTCCCGGATTATTTCGATGGTTTTCGGCGGTTATGGCGCCTCCATGTGCTGATACAATGGCTTTGGCTATTGATAATCCAAGTCCGCGACCGCCGGTAGCCCTTGTTCTCGATACATCGGCCCGATAGAATCTGTCAAAAATATGGGGAAGATCGTTATCAGATATACCAATGCCAGTATCCCTCACTTTTATTATTAAAGCTTTTCCGTTGTTTTTTGTTTCACGCCCTGCGGACAGTTCCACCTTTCCTCCGGAATCCGTGTAACGCAGGGCATTTGATAAGAGGTTGTCAAATACCTGCTTTATCTTATCACCGTCCGCATGAGTGAATAACCCTTGAGCAACATTTTGTTCGAGAATTATTCCGGCATCTTGGAATAAAAGGCTGAATGAATTTACTATATCGGTAAGCATAGCTGAAATGTCAACTTGCTCTTTTTTCAGTACAAGCGATTCCCCTTCAATATTTGAAAGGTTTTCAACGTTAGCGATGAGTTTTGTCAACCTGTCCGCTTCCTTTACGCATGCCGTGAAATTTGTCTGTTCCGCTGGCAGTATGCCATCCGCTATGGCCTCTATCTGAGCTTTTATTATTGTCACCGGAGTTCTGAGTTCATGCGCAACATCGCTCATAAGACGTTTCCTCAGCAGCTCCTGCCCTTCAAGAGATCTTGCCAGGCTCTCGAGGTTGTTGGTCAAAGTCTCAATCTCAATTACATTCGTTGCTACCTTTCCTTCCGGATTGTTATACCCCCCTCCGCTTATTTCCTCCGCGCGCTTAGCCGCCATAAGTATCGGCCGGCTTAAGCCGTTTGCTACCAAAAGGCTCAATCCGCCCGCGATTATGAGCATTCCAAAAACTGCAATGTATAAGTATGAGTGAAAACGATCTAAAAACTGCGCCTCAACGCCTTCCGGCAACGGCCAGGATACGAACTCAAGAATTCCAACATTTACCCCATTTGCGATAACAGGCAATGTTTGCCTTTTCAGCCTGCTTTGAGGATTATTGGGTGGATAATCCGGATCCGATTGATATTGGGGGGGCATCATGGGATTAGTTATTGATATCCTCTGCCAGCTTACTATTTGGGCGCCGCGGCGGCGGGCGCTCCACACCATACCTCCAGTTTTATCACTGAGGGATACCGCCATCAAAGGTCCTCTCAGAACCGGTCTTGCTATTATGTCATTTACCCGTGCAAGGTTCCATCCTTTCTCTGCAATATAAATATCACGCAAAGCATTGGCAATCTCTCTTTGTTCCTCCGTCGCGCGTTCCTGCATGTAAACGTCAAACTGAGACCCCATGATAACTGAAATCACCCATGGCGTAACAATGAGGCAAAGTAAAACCAGGATAGTATAGAATATCAGCAGGTGAGTGCGAAGAGAACGCTTAATTTTCATTCCGATGCGATCCTGTATCCGAAGCCGTGCACTGTTCTGATATAGCCGGTATTATTAGTGTTACTGTCATCTCCAAGCTTTCTCCTCAAATTCTTTACATAAGTATCTATTGTCCTGTCAAACCCGTCGTAATCATCGCCAAATGCTTTTGATATGAGTTCGTCCCTTGTGAAAGTTTTATCCGGTTTGGATGCCAATGTTAAAAATACAAGGAACTCGTTTCGCGTCACGCTTATGGCTTTTTCTCCCCTTCGTATTTCCCGGGCTGTAAGGTCGATATCAAGGTCTCCTATTCGTATGATAGAAGAACTATCCTCTGAACCTTCATTTCCGGATATTCCTCTAAGGTGTGCCCTTACGCGCGCGAGCAACACGCGCGGACTGAATGGCTTTACCACATAGTCATCCGCGCCTGCGTCGAGCCCGGCGATGACATCCGATTCAGAACCCTTTGCCGTCAGCATTATTATCGGCACATTTGAGTTCAGGCGAATCTGTTTGCATACTTCCTCACCCGATAAACGCGGGAGCATCAGATCCAGGATTATCAGGTCGTAAGGCGCATTCTTTTTTCTACACTCATTAAATAATTCAAGAGCTTGCAGTCCGTTTGAAGCTGTGTCGGCTTCATATCCATCTTTTTTAAGGTACGCTAAAACAACATCTGAGATCGATTTTTCATCTTCCACTATCAATATTCGCATTAATATACCTCCTCGTCCAAGGGCATGATACTAAACAAATTCCACATATGGAACGGGTTAGCCCAAGTTCTTTTGTGCGTTTCGTCATGCTTATATTGCACGAATTTATATCGACTAATTCTTCCCGTTTCATCCCAAATTTCCAGTTCAATCGTTTTGAAGCATCTGCGGGACATGCATCGGCGCATAAGATGCAAGCGCCGCATTTTGAATCAATGAGTGGTTTAATGTCTTCTTTTTTTGGCGGAATGTCTGTCAGGACAGTTGCTAAACGCAGTCCGGAACCGTATTGTTCTGTGACCAAAACAGCAAGTTTACCTATCCATCCCAATCCCGCAAGAATTGCGGTTGTTTTATGCTGAAAAGGAGCTCTAAAGTCTACATGGTCATAGCTATGTGTAGTCGCCGGTATTGCTTTTGCTTTATATCCCGCTTCTGTAAGGATACTCTCACCAATGTATGATAGTTCATCAAGTTTAGAGTTTACACGTTCATATTCCTTTACGTATTCTTTAGTAGGGCTGTCTTTAATTCCGGAAAGGATTTCAGCGCTAAGGGCAACAGCTATTGATATCCCGCTTTGGTAGTTGAATTCGTCAGCCAAACTGACATTCGTGAGATCTGCAAACCCGATGAGAGACGCCCCTTCATTAAAAAGCCTGCTCTTAAGCTCATCATATATTCTCATGGTATACCCCCCTTCCATAAATTTACCCGTATCTCATTTATTCAGTATAATATCCAACACAAAAATACTCAAGAATAAGGCGTGATGTCATTGATGCAATTTATATACGGAAACCGGGGTTATTTATTTTTCCTCATGGCATCGCGCAGCCAACGCCATTCATCGAACTTAAAAATGTAAGTTAAAAGAGCATATACAAATGCTCCGGAAACAAATATAAAAAGTATCAATACAGCCCTGACAATAAAAATCGAACTTGTATCGTATACAACAAATTGCTTGATCAGCAGCATGTAAACTATCTGAGCCGAAAGGCACAGGATAATTTTGACTACCCAGTTCATTGGTATTGAAAAATGATGTTTAGGTTTAGTGGTTTCATCCTGCTCTTTTTGTTTGTTAATTAGCTCTTTTGATATCTCATAAATTCCCGCTATGCTTGCTATCGTAAACGCTATGGAAGGAGCGGCAGCCAATCCGGCCAGTCCAAAAGGCCTTAGCAGTATCAATGAAAAAACAAGCGTGCTTCCGACACTTATAAGAGTATTTAAAAATGCTCCTTTAGCTAAACCAAGCGCATAAAGCCCTCTCATGACAACAGTCGCACATGCCATTCCTGGTAGTCCCAATATGCTCATTTTAAGAGCTACGCTCGTAGCAGCCCATGCCTGCTCTCCAAACGCCCCCCTTACAAAAAGCAAATGAACTATCTCGTCGGAATAGATTAAGGTAGTTATTGCTGCGGGCAGCACTATGAATAATACAAATCGGAGAGCATCCGAAAGAGTTTCTCCGAACCCTTTTATATCGGATTTCGGGATGCGCGAAAGCTGCGGTAACACTGCCTGAGAGACCGCGATGACAAATAAACCGAGAGGCAGTTGTATTATTCTGTTCGCATAATTCAAAGCGGATATTGAGCCTTCTTCAAGAAATGACGCAAACATACGGCTTAATATTGGATTTAGCTGATTTAAAGAGAGGCCTATAGCGTAAGGTAAAAACAATTGCATCATACTTCTTAAATTTGGATCGCTTAAAGTTGGTTTTTCAGGGAGTAATACCGCTCCTGCTTTTTTACTCCACAGCCATTGGCTGAGAAGGTTCAATAATCCTCCTACAAGCACCGCGACAACTAATCCATATATGCCAAAAAATGGAATCATTAATGGAAGTATTATTAGAAAACTCAAATTGCTGAATGC
>WRBZ01000123.1 GCA_009784305.1 Synergistaceae bacterium | reverse complement strand
TGCGATAAATGCGGCTCAGGCAATGTTCGAAAGGACAGCAACATTATTGACGTGTGGTTTGATTCGGGCTGCTCCCATTTTTCGGTTCTCGAATCAAAAGAATGGCCTGAACTTGAATGGCCGTGTACTCTTTATCTTGAAGGCGCCGATCAGCACCGCGGATGGTTCCAATCATCCCTTTTAGTTTCCGTCGCGGTGAGAGGGAGAGCCCCATATAAGGAAATACTGACGCACGGGTTCACTATGGATGGAGAGGGGCGCAAGATGTCCAAATCCGTCGGAAATGTCGTAGCCCCGCAGGAAGTCATAGATGAATTTGGCGCCGATGTTCTGAGACTTTGGGTAGCCTCATCGGATTACAGAAACGACGTCCGCTGTTCCAAGGATATATTGAAAGCGCTTTCGGAAACTTACCGCAGGATAAGGAACACCGAACGTTTCCTTTTAGGAAACCTGAAAGGGTTTGACCCGCGTAAGGACATGGTTCCGCACTCCGAAATGCCGAGAATGGACAAGTGGATACTTTCCCAACTGAACCATGTAATGCGCAGGGTTAAGGAAGCATTTGAAGAAGCGGAATTTCACGTTGCAGTGAACGCACTTCATCAGTTTTGCGTGAACGAGTTGAGCGCGTTTTATCTCGACGTGAACAAGGACAGGCTCTATGCGGAAAAAATCGAGTCTTTCCAGCGCCGGAGCGTGCAAAGCGCTATGTGGATCATTCTGTCCGCGATAACGGGGATGCTCGCTCCGATACTGAGCTTCACCAGCGAGGAAGTGTGGCAGGAGATGAGAAAAATAGATGATTCCCTCCCTGAATCGGTGTTCATGTCGGATTGGCCGGAATCGGACGATAAAGTTATAAACAAGGAACTTGACGGTCTTTGGGATAAAGTTATGGAATTAAGGGGAGCTGTAAGCCGTACGCTTGAACAATCCCGCGCCGCAGGAATCATAGGACAGCCGCTTGAGGCGTGCGTGCAGGTCGTAAAATGTGAGGAACTCGATGAGATAATGAATAATTTTACGGAAACCGAACTTGAGGAGATAAGCATTATTTCAGGGTTCTCGTGGGTTGATGGCTTGGACGACGGAACGACCGATAAAGACACGGAATACATCGTTAAGGTGATAAAAGCTGCGGATACCATGAGTAAATGCCCGCGCTGCTGGAGGTATTTTGAAAATGAGCAGGGGAATGAACTGTGCCCGCGCTGCACGGAAGTTATAAAGGAAAGAGCTGATTGCAATGGATAGAGACGGTTTTTGGTTAAGTCAATATAATGATTATGACGAGGTAGTGAAAAAGTGCGTAAACTTGCCAAAGAAAATCACAATTTATGACACGACCCTGCGGGATGGTGAACAAAGCGTTGGCGTAAGTTTCAGCGCTGACGATAAACTTCAAATTGCAAAGGCGCTTGCCGCTCTTGGCGTCGATCGTATTGAAGCGGGGTTTCCCGTCAGCAGCGATTCGGACAAAGAGGCTATCCAAAGAATCGTTCGGGAAGTTGACGGGCCTGAAATATGGGGATTTGGGCGCTGCAATGTTGACGATATTAAGCTAAACATTGAAACGGGGATTCGCCGCATGGTCTGTGAGATATTGACCAGCAGGCACAAAATGAAAGCATGGGGTTTGGATGAGGAAACGATCATCAAAAGGATACGCGAATCAATCACTTATGCAAAAAGCGAAGGCATCTATGTCAAATTTTTCGCTGTAGACGCTACAAGGACGGACCCCGATTTTCTGAAAAAAGCCTATATAACCGCCGTGGAGGAATGCGGCGCGGATGAAGTAGCGGTGGTCGATACACTCGGCGTCGCTTCCCCTGAAGCGATGGGATACCTGACAAAACTTGTGAGGTCCTGGGTGGATGTGCCAATAGCCGTACACTGCCATAATGATTTTGGTCAGGCCGTGGGATGTACGATCGCGGGGCTGCAGCAGGGAGCCAGTTGCGCTCATGTCACTGTAAACGGGCTTGGTGAAAAATCAGGGAATGCAGATTTAGCAACGCTTGCCATGAACCTTACAGGATTTTACGGCGTAGAAACCGGCATCGATTTATCCAAATTGTATGAGATCAGCCAACTGGTTGAGAACCTGTCCAAATTTTCGATATCATCGATGGCGCCTGTTGCCGGCGAAAAAGTGTTTACACGGGAAAGCGGCCTGGTAGTCGCTCAACTGTTAGCTTATCCGCCATCAGTCGAGGGATACGCTCCTGAAATCGTTGGAAGAAAAAGGGAGATCGCTCTGGGTAAGAAAAGCGGCAAAGCTTCCATCGAATACGCCGTTAAGGAATATGGATTATCCGTTCCTGAAGGTAAAATTCAAAATTTGCTGGCGGACGTTAAGGCAGAAAGCAGCAAAAAACACGGTACGGTCGATAGGACAGAGTTTGTGGAATTGGCGCGGAAATACGCGGATAGCGTTTGATGATATGATATAATACTGACCATCGGGCTGTGAATAACCGGCTTTTATTGTGAAGTAAAGGAGTGATTTAGCAGTGAAGTATGTTTGTACGGTTTGTGCATATGCTTATGACCCTGCTGTTGGGGATCCTGATTCTAATATAGCGCCGGGCTCCCTTTTTGAAGAGATTCCCGGAGACTGGACTTGTCCAACATGCGGCGTAGGGAAGGACATGTTCGAACCTGAACCCGAATCATAAGCTGTTTGAGTTTTAAGAAAGCCTCTTCTGAAAGTTCGGTTTGTGTTCAATGAATTTTCGGAAGAGGCTTGATTTTTTTCCCAGAAAGCGAGTTCCTTTATTATGTTGAATTTTTTATACCGTATCGCCAGGCTTCTATTTGGCCTTTTCCTTTACTCCCTTGGAATTGTCCTCACAATAAACGCAAACATAGGGCTTTCAACATGGGATGTTTTTCACCAGGGACTAACGATACATACCGGTATAACTATGGGGCAGGCGAGCATAGCTGTTGGCTTTGCGCTTGTTGTATTCACGTTTTTTATGGGGGAGAAGTTCGGTATTGGTACGATCCTCAATATGCTGCTTATCGGAACATTCATGGATGTATTGCTTATGAGCGGAATAATTCCTGTCATGGATTCGAAAATATCAGGCTTTATTGTGTTAATATCCGGCCTTATAGTTATAGCTTTTGCCAGCTATTTCTACATAGGCGCCGGCTTTGGCGCAGGCCCGCGTGATTCCATGATGGTAATACTTGTAAGGAAATTGAATTGCAAGGTGGGGATAGCGCGCGCGCTTGTCGAAGGTTCGGCTGTCACAATAGGCTGGCTTCTTGGAGGGTATGTCGGAGTTGGAACTCTCATAGCAGCGTTTGGAATAAGCGTTGCCGTTCAAAGCGTATTCCGCCTTTTGAGATTCGATGTTAAGATGGTTAAGCAGGAATCGATCGCGGATACATTCATAAATATCAGAAAAGTGGTCGCCGGAGCGGTAAAATGAAAAAGGCGCTAATTTTGATCCTTGTTTTGATCTCCGGAAGCCTGACTGCGTTTTTCTTCTCAGGAAGCATTGCCAACGGCCGCAACGATCCTATAGAAATTCCAGAAATTCCGAGACCTTATCTGACGCGTTCCTACATCCCTCCTTCCCAGGCAGATCCTTCCCGAATAGCCGTTCCCATTACAATATCTATGGACAACTTACAGTCACTGACCAATAGAAACTTAATCAGGCACTACAACGGAGATGTTGAATATCTCGACGGTACCATCAAGGGCAAACTGAATTACAGGCTCAGGCGTGAAGGCGATGTTAAAGTTGCGGAAGAGAAAGGAAGAATCAAAATATCCTTTCCGCTCAAATTTAATGTTCGTTTTGTGGGCGGAGTCCTCGCGGGATTTGTAAGAGTGCCTTTCAGCGCGCAAACGGATGGGGAGCTGAATCTTTATATTACCGTTAAACCGGGAATCAGACGTGATTGGAGCATAAAAACCGAAGCGGAAGCTGATTTTACATGGATAAAATCTCCTAAGCTCAGAGTTGCCGGTATCACAATAGGCTTGCAAAGGGAGACCGATAAATTTTTAATGGAGGCTATTCGTGATAATCTGTATAAAATCGATGACGTAATAAATAAGGAAGTAAGGCTCAGGGAAATGATGCAGAGGGAATGGGATAATCTAACCGATCCGATTAGAGTTACGGACGCAGTTACGCTTCATTTCGACCCCCGCAGCGTTGCT
>WRBZ01000122.1 GCA_009784305.1 Synergistaceae bacterium | reverse complement strand
TCCAAACGGCAGCGAGCCCTGGTAACTCCCTCCGTCGTTGTGCCGTACATCGTCTGAGCAACTCGAATCACGCTTTTGTCATTGATGCGGCGATTGAACTCGGGAAATTCGTTCCGGTACCACGTAGCTGCTTCTGCAGCGATAGATGCAAAACGGCTGAAAACTATTTCCGTGATGCCGTTCAATCCGGCCACGTCGGCGATGGAAGGAATTATCGTGATGTCACTGTCCTGGAGATACCATCGCGTGTTGCCCGAAGCCAAAGTGCTTAACATCAGTTTCGGCAACCCGAATGGAAGCGTCCTCATCGTTTGGGTTACTATCTGGGTTCCTCCAGCTCCTCCTATACCAATGATTGCATCTGCTTTACCTTCTTGAAAAAGGTGACTCACATAGATATCTGCAAGTTTTGAAACCAGCTCGACAGCCTCGCCCCGCTTCATAGCCCGGATATCTTCCGGCCTGTGTCCGCTGTTGTCACAAAGTTTTTCAAGGGAAACATCGGCCGCTATAGGCGAGATATTTCTGACTCCAACGTCGACAGTAATGCAATTAACGCCTTTATCCAGTATTTTGCGCTTGATATATTCGGATTCCAAGCCTTTAGTATCGTAGGTTGCGAGGAAAACTATATTTGGTCTCATTATGCCCTCCTGAAAGATTCCGGTTTTTCATTATCGGCTTCGCCCTCGTCAAGCTCGTTACGGAGAGCCATGTTCCAACGAACCAGAAGCTGGTTGAAGGCGACAGACAATATTATAACTGTACCCATCACCAGAGTCTGAAGTTCCGAGGAGACGCCCAATATGTTCATACCGTTGTAAATGGCTGAAACGATTACTGCGCCGCAGAGTACGCCCCAGATATTGCCGAATCCGCCGCTCATCGCGAACCCTCCAATCAGCGCCACGGTTATTCCCTCGAAGTGAGCTTTTGTAGCCATGCCCGGCTCGAAAGAGTTGAGCCTCGCGCCGTAAAGCAAACCGGCAAAAGCAGCAAGCCCTGTGCTGAGAACATAGACCAGGATGATGATCCGATCCGTCGGTATTCCGGAAAATTTCGCGGCAATGGGGTTGGCGCCCGTAAAATAGATATTGCGTCCAAAAGTGGTACGTTTGAGTATAAAACTTGTCAGAATCAACAAAACTAAGACGATGACCATTGGAACTGTTAACATAAAACCATTGAAATTCTCGATAATTCCGGTGCCCCAATATCGAAACTGCTGCGAGAGGTTATATATGACTTTTTTGCCGAGCGCGACCCATGCCATACCCCGGCAGGCGTACATGACTGCAAAAGTTGCTATAAAAGGAGGCATTTTGAGCTTGGTGATCAAAAGGCCATTTACCATGCCGATAAACATTCCGGTCGCAATTATCAACAGCGTGGGGATAAGGTAGTGAACCTGAGATCCGGAACTCATAAGCATCCTTCCCCACAACACAGTTGAGAACGCCATCACGGAGCCAATGGAAAGATTTATTCCTCCGGTCAAAATAGCCAAAGCCTGTGCGATTCCTATGACCGCAAGAAAGCATGACTGATTGACTATAACGGAAATATTCGACATTGTAAGAAAGTCGTTGCCATAAAAGATGTTGACTATCGTAAAAAAAGCAAATACTACGATAAGGATCAGGAGAGACGAAAAGTCCGTGAGCAGCTTGAAAATACGTTTGTAAAGAACACTGTTTCCTTCTCTCATGGCGTTTCTCCTCTGTTTTGCCCCGCATGCCGCGTCAGAAGCTTCTTTTCATGCCGGACGGCCAATTCGTTCAAAATCATTCCCACAACCAATACCACGCCAATAACGATCATGGTTACGGATGTGTCTATACCCGCCAGGGTGAGAGCGCTTCTCACCGTATAGAGAGTTAAAGCGCCAAACAGAGCGCCGTAAAGATCGCCCTTGCCTCCTTTTAGAGAATTTCCTCCGAGAACGGCTGCTACGACAGCTTGAAATTCCAGCCCGTCTCCGGAAGTCGGCTGCATACTGTTGGTACGTATCAATACCAGCAGCGCGGCTATGGAAGCAAGCGCCCCGGATATCATGAAAACTGAAATTTTCCACTTCGTGGTATCGATCCCGCAAAGGCGCGCCGTTTCCTCATTTTCCCCTATCGCGTAAATGTAAGAGCCTAAAACGGTCTTTTTGAATACAAAAATGACAAATGCCAGAACGCAGATGGTCAAAAGCACTAAGAACGGAACGGTGAGAATCATGCTCGCCTGAGGCCCAAACTCAATTCTTAAAATGTCCCCGCCTAAAAAATTTAGAATACGGGTTTGAGGACCGGCGTCCCAGTAAAGCGTTCTTCTCTCGGACAGCGTATTGGCAATGCTCTGCGCTATCCCCATGGAGCCGAATGTAGCTATAAAAGAGGGTACCCTCATCTTCGTCACGAAAATTCCGTTCAAAAAACCGAAAAGTGCCCCGCAAACCATGCCGGTCCCAATGGCAGGCAAAGCGTGCATTCCCTTGTTCAAACACAGGGCGATGATCACTCCGCACATTGAAAGGTTTCCGCCCATAGATAAATCAATGTTTCCGCACATCAACGACAGCGCCATTCCGGTGCTCAGGATCATCAGTATGGAAGCCTGCAGCAAAAGCGTAGAAAGATTACCCGGGGAGAAAAACCTGGGAACCCAGAAAGAAGCTATGCAAAACACGAAAATAAAAACGAAAACCGAGCCTGGAAGGTTGGATAATCGAAATCGGCTCTTAATCTGCATTTCCCACACCTCCATCCCCTTTATTTGACAAGTGGCCGAAAGCCAGCTCGATGACTTCATGCTGCGTCGCGTCCTGACGGTCCAGTTCTCCGGCGATTCGCCCCTGCGCCATGACGTATATACGGTCGCTCATGCCCAAAACTTCAGGAAGTTCAGAGGAAATCATTATGACCGCTGCCCCCTGTTTCACCAGCTCGTCCATCAAACTGTATATGCTGCTTTTCGAGCCGATATCAATGCCGCGCGTCGGCTCATCAAAGACGAAGGTATGAGCGTGTGTTATAAGCCATTTTGCGAGGACGACTTTCTGCTGTGTCCCGCCGCTTAAAAATTTCGTCAGTTTTTCCAAAGTTGGTGTGGCTATTTCAAGATTTTGAACGTATTTCTGCACTTCCGCCCGCTCTTTGCGCCGCTGTATCACGCCGAACGGGTTCAAGCGCTTAAGGGCTGAAATAACCGCATTTTCCCGTATACTGAGCGAAAGCGCCAGCCCCTCGTTTTTACGGTCTTCGGGCAGGAAAGCGATACCCGTGCGGCTCACTTTCTGCGGATTACCGCGGGGCATTTTTACACCCTTGATGAAAACTGAACCTGAATTATAATGATCGATTCCGAACGCCGCTTTCATCACTTCGCTCCGCCCGGAACCCACAAGCCCCGCTATGCCGACGATCTCCCCCGAATGTGCCTTCAAGCTCACGTTCTTGAATCTTTCGCCCGACAGGTCGTTGATTTCGAGGCGCACCTCACCTTTTGAACAAATTGTACGCGGATAGATATTTTCAATTTTACGGCCGGCTATGCCTTCGACGATTTTTTCCATTGAGATATCGGATATATTCGTTGAAGATATTTTTTTACCGTCACGCATTATAGTCACGCGATCCCCAATCTCGAATATTTCCTCGAGGCGGTGTGAAATATAAAACATGCCGACGTTCTTCTCTTTGAGCCCTGAAATGATTCTGAAAAGCTCTTTGACTTCCGAATCGGTGAGGGAGCTTGTAGGTTCATCGAAAACGATGATTCTGGCATTTTTTGAGAGAGCTTTAGTTATCTCTATCATCTGTTGCTGCGCTATGCTCAAATTCTTGATGAGCGTGTGGGGAGGGACGTTCACGCCAATGGAACGAAGCAGCTCAACAGTGCGCTTCTCCATTTCCTTTTTGTTCAGAAACGGCCCTCTGTGAATTTCATGGCCCAGGAAAATATTACTTGCCACGGAAAGCTCCGAAGTCAGGCTCAATTCCTGGTATATCATTGCAATACCCAATTGTTCGGATATTTTGGGGCTGTTTTTATGCACCGGTTTTCCCTTAAGCACAAGTTCTCCCTCATCAGCCTGATACACGCCGGACAGGATCTTCATTAAGGTTGATTTCCCCGCACCATTTTCTCCAACAATAACGTGGACCTCCCCGGCGTTAAGGTCTAAGGAAACATCCTCCAAAGCCTTTACGCCCGGGAAATTTTTTGAGATATGGCGAAACTCCAGTAATTGCATATCATCC
>WRBZ01000121.1 GCA_009784305.1 Synergistaceae bacterium | reverse complement strand
TTCGGAGAGAGTTTAAAAAGCAAATGGGAGCCGCGCGTCTTAACCGTTGAAGAACTCTTGGAGCTTGCTTCAATGAGAGAGGGAATTGATAAAGAATCGCTAATGGATAGATTGACCGGTGAATTACCGGATATATCCGACGAACGCGAAAAGAACATCGAAATTGTAAACAGATTGCTTGATAGGAGCTCGGAAAAAGAACCTTTGGTTGTTGTTGGATTCCTTCCTCCTTTTTACCCCGCGCGGGAGAATTCGAGCGAAGCGCCTCAATGTCAGCATATAGAGAGCGCGCTCGATAAACTTACGGATTACGCAATGAAAGAGTTTTCCCTTCCCATTTGCAGGGCAGGCATAATGGGAGGCATTACGGATCTTAGCTTTACCGGTTTCAACGGCAATGCTGATGAGCTCGAGCCGCTGGCGAGAAATATGCCCCTTTGGGGGCGCGGGTATGAGATTCCTCTTGCCGCCCTTGCGCGCATCGATATTCCGGTTTTGAATTTTGGGGCGCTTGGAAAGGACTGTCATAAGATGACAGAGCGCGTGGACATGGAGTATTCACTGAACGTGTTTCCGCAGTTGCTGCGCTTTTTGATATCCGCCTTGTAATTCCAATTCCAAGGAAGCGCTGATCACGGTAAACGAAACCGCCTGCCTCGTCATTGCGAGCGCAGCGCCGCAACCCGGCAGGCTTGCAATGACAAAAAACCTCCTGCGAAGTTTGAACTATTGATAAAATTCGTAACGGTCTTTTCCTGAATTTTTAGCTTTATATGAAGCTATATCGGCATTTTTGAACAGCTCTTCGTAGCTTTTTCCGTCTTTCGGATAAAGAGCTATGCCGATGCTGGCGGAAACTGAACGCTCAGTATCAGATATCATATATACATGCTTTATGGTTTTGTTTAAAACATCAACTTTTTCGTTTATAAATTCCAAACTGGGGATGTCCTTGAGGAATAAAGCGAATTCGTCTCCTCCGAATCTTCCGAGGCAATCGCTCGATCGGAACAAATTCTTTATTTTTGCCGAAATTGTCTTGAGCACTTCATCTCCAAACAGATGCCCAAAGCTGTCATTTATGCTTTTAAAATTATCTATGTCGAAACAGATCAAAGCATGAATATTATCATCCGTTGAATTCTCAATTATTTCTTCGGCCAAAATGCTTATTGCTTCTTTGTTGTATAGTCCGGTCAGAGCATCCAACTGAGTCTTTCTAAGCAAAGACTCCTCTTTTTTTACTTGCTCGTCAATATTTTCCAGAAAACATAAAGCTTTATATGGTCTTTTCTTATCGTCCCTTATGACCGTGCCGTAAATACTGCACCAGTGATATTCTCCCCGCTCGTCTTTAAGGCGGAATTTTATGCTTTCAAACTCATCTCCCTTAATCAAGCTGTCCATGGTTGTTCTGTAATTATGCAAGTCGTCCGGGTGTATCATTTTTGAGTCCAACTCATCGTTCCCATGTTTTTTGACTATCTTATCCTTATTCAATACTTCGTTGAAAGTATAGTAAGTGTGTGTACTGCTTTGGGAATAGTTCCACTCAAGAACTGCTTTGTTAGTCTGCGAGGTAAGAATTCTAAAACATTTCCCGTCAAGTTCCGATTTCTTTTTTTCATTTCTTATTGATATGAATATGTAGGCTAACAACGTAAATAGAATTAAAAGAATTTCAGCTATCAGGTACATGGTTTGCATTACATTTTCCTTACTCTGGTGATATACCGACTCAATTGGAAAAGCAAGCATCATGTGCCATTTATTTATTCTTGTAGGGGCATAGTAAGCGTAGACATCCATTCCTTCGAATCTGAATTTTGAATGAACTTCCCTGCCGTTTTTAAGCGCATTTATAGTCTTGTCTGCTGAAAAATCTGGTAAATGTTCCATCTTATATAAGTCTTCAAAATGGTTGCCTTTTATTAAAATGTGTTTCATTGAAGGGCTTATTGCTACATATCTTCCGTTCCCGTCTATTATCGCAAAGTATCCTATTTCATTTGTGTTCAAGTGATAAGTATCGGCGAGCTTGCTCGTTTTCAGCGCACAACGGAGAAATGCGGTTGTTTCACCGAGTTCATTAATGATTGGGGCATATATGTTTACAATGGGCTCATCATCGAATAAAGCATCTGTCACATCCGAAAATGAGGTATTTCCTTTTATTATGTCTTCTAAGAAAGCAAGATGATTTTTATCGAAAACATATCCGTCGCTTGTGTAACTCTTCCCATCCAGAGTTTCAATGGCCAATCCTTCAAATCCCTCTAATTTTGAAATCTCATTCAGCATGGAAAGCGCTTCCGGGGATTTGAAGTTTCCACATTTTTGCAATGCTATCGCGGCAACATTCAAGGTATTTACATATCCGTTAAATATCTGCCTGATAGCGGACGCGCTTCTGCGGGCAGTGTCTTCAATATTATAATCAGCAAAATCTATTTCGTTTTGCTCAATATTTCTTATAAAACGGTTTATTGAAAAACCTGTCAGAATTAACATAATAATAAAGCATACAACAATAAACAGCTCTTTGCTTAACCGTGTTTTGAATCCCATAATAGAAACTACATCCTTCATATAAAGCGTTATAATGTGAAATAATTAACAGCCAAAAAACGAAACAATTATAAAAAATTTAAAAAATTAATGTATTTATTATACTCTAAATTTAGGATTAATAGTTTGCTCTGTCTTTAAAATATTGCATCATTTTCGGAGGAATAGAGCATGAAACCCATGGGGCGTAAATCGTATTATTATGTAAAAGAGGCTCATACGCCAGTTCGGGGAAATATTTAAGCGCAAGCTCAAACATTTTGGTACCGGGGATGGGGGAAAATTCCGTTATCTTCGGCTTTCCGCCAAGAGATTTTACGTAGTCAATCGAACGCAGAATATCATCCGTATTTTGTCCGGGAAGCCCGACAAGAATATACGTTTCCAGTCTCTCATCAGAATACCCCGCGTTCTTGAGAGCTTTCATTGTATGCTCATATCCAGATTTCCCGGTCTTGTCGTCGCTCAAGTATTCAGTATAATCATCCACCCCTTCAAGACTGAGCCTCAAAGTATGAAAACCCGTGCGGAATAACATTTCAGCGCACTCTTCATCGATTTGCGATACGTGCAGCCCGTTGGGCGTATGAAGCGTCAAGCGTGGAAACTCCCGCATTATCGCCTCGCATAACGGATAGAATCTGTCGCTTTTATTCAGCAACAAAGCGTCGTCGTAAAAAGCTATGTTATGCCAAGTTGTATTTGTGCTAAGAACTGAAAGTTGAAAGCGGATGTCTTCTATCACATCTTCTACTGGACGCTGGCGGAAATCAGGGAATAGCTTTTTTGAGGCGCAATACTGGCAGCTCATTGGGCAGCCATAAGACGTCATAACCACGCCGTAGCCAGGTTTTTCATACATGTCGATTGCGGGGTGCGCGGGAAAGAATTTGTCGAACGGTTCGGTCTGTATGTAGTCAGCGCCGCTTTTTGAGGCATGTTCGGGGCAAAGCATCGCGTAAGCGCCCCCCAGAATTATCTTTGCTTCAGGGAAAACCTTTCCTGCGGACTCTATAGTTTCAAAGACGCCTCCATACCAGTATGTCATGGCCGACGTTACAAGGATATAATCCGGCTTGGGAAGCTCTGCAAGCCTTGCTTCAAGCTCCTGCGGAGAAAGCCCGAACCGGTAATAGTGACGCGGGATATTTCTGTAAACTTCCGGTTTGCATATTTTTTCTTTTTTTACTTTCCACCTGCCGAACGATAATGCCTCAGTCCTTGCCTCATACAGTGAGTCAATGAGGTAAACGTCATTATCCATAGAACGCAGAAATTCCAAAATATACAATAACCCAAGCGGCTTTGACCATAGGTCGAACCATGCGAAATCATGGACGGGAGGGTTTATGCCTAATATAGTCTTTGATCTGACGTTGTTAGTCAGTACGGTCCCTGACCAAGGCTTTAAAACTTCTGTCATATGCGGCTTCGGCTTTTGCGGAAAAGAAACAGGCAGGGAACTCTCCGCCCATGAGGTGCGATGACACGCATTCGCAGCATTTCCCATGCCTGGAACAGCTATAAGTACATGGACATTTGTCCTTTTTCAAATTTTCACACGACATATTATTCCCCCCAATAAAATTAATTGGCGCGCCAGTTGGCGCCAAATACAAATTATTAGTCCTTATTGATGTAGACGAGCACATTCTATATTGGTATACTCGTCGTGTCAATGAAG
>WRBZ01000120.1 GCA_009784305.1 Synergistaceae bacterium | reverse complement strand
TCCGAGCTTTCAAATGATGGGATAGTTGATGAAAAAATCAGGAACTTATTGCCCCATGAGTTGAAACAACCTGTAAACATGAGTGTCAGCGCTTTTACGGATTCATTTGCTCCGGTAGAGTATCATGCTCTCATGATGAGGTAACAGAACAAATTATGGGAAGAATAAGGATTGCGACTTTCAACGTAAACTCAATACGTACCCGGCTTGAAATTTTATCCCGCTGGCTTGGGAATGACGAACCGGATGGGGGAATAAACTCCGGTTCAGTTGATGTGCTTTGCATTCAAGAGACAAAGGTAGAAGATAAGGATTTTCCCCTTTTGCAAATGAAACAGCTTGGTTACAATTGCGTGTATTGCGGGGAAAAGAGTTATAACGGCGTAGCGATACTATCGAAAGAACCCATGGAGGAAGTTTCCTTTGGGTTCAACGACGGAGAAAAAGATTTCCCTACAAGGGTCATTTATGCTAAATATAAAGGAATATGGATACTCAATACTTATGTTCCGCAAGGCAAGGAGATAACGCATACGGATTATCAGGTGAAGCTCGAATTCTTAAGCAGGATAAAAAGATTTATGGACAATAATTCGATTTATGACTTACCTTTTCTGTGGACTGGAGATATGAACGTGGCTCCGACAGAAATCGACCTTACAAACCCGAAAACAAACAGGGAAAATGTTTGTTTTTACCTTCCTCTTCGTGAAAAATTCTCGCTTATTTCAGACGGGCTTGTTGATTTATTCCGTAAATTTCATCCTGAAAGCGGACATTACTCATTCTTCTCTTATCTTGTCAAGGACTCGCTTTCAAGAAACATTGGCTGGCGCGTTGACCATATTTTCGCTACCGAAAGCCTCGCAAAAAAATCTTGCGGATGCTATATTGACAGAACTCCGCGTGAATGGGACCGTCCGTCAGACCATGTGCCTGTTGTTGCTGTATTTGACGGCATTTGATTTATAGTGAGAATAAATACCTTTTATCAGGAGGAAACTACAATGAACAAACCATATTTTTTAACGACGCCAATTTATTATGTGAACGATATCCCTCATATTGGGCATGCATACACTACAATTGCCGGTGACGTCATGTGCCGGTATAAGAGAATGAAAGGTTTCGATACGTTTTACCTGACCGGAACCGACGAGCATGGACAGAAGATACAACAAGCAGCGGATGAAAAGGGGATAACCCCACAGCAGCTTGTTGATATAGTTCATCAAAATTTCAGAGACCTCTGGAAAGTTCTCAACATATCATATGATGATTTCATAAGGACGACTGAGCCCCGTCATGAACTTGTGGTCCAGGCAATGTTTAAGAAGCTTATGGATAAGGGAGATATATATAAGGGAACTTATCAGGGGCTTTATTGCGTTCCGTGCGAAACCTATGTCCCGGAAAGCAACGTAGGAGAAGGGAATACTTGTCCGGACTGTAAAAGGACTCTTATACCAATGCAGGAAGAGAGCTATTTCTTCAAAGCTTCCAAGTATGTTCCGGTTTTAATAGAGCACTATGAGAAAAACTTGAAGGGTATAATCCCGCAGAGCCGCTACAATGAAATCCTGAGTTTCCTGCGCAGCGGCGTTCGTGACCAATCAGTATCGCGTACGACGCTGAAATGGGGAATTCCAATCCCGGGCGATGAAAAACACGTTGTTTACGTATGGTTTGACGCATTGATAAATTATGCCTCCGCAATCGGATATCTCTATGACCGCGTTAAATTTGAGAAATACTGGAAAGAAGCCCGTCACCTTGTAGGTAAAGATATTATAAGATTTCATTGCGTAATATGGCCGCTGATGCTTTTAGCTCTGGGCGAGAATCCGCCTGCCGCTATAATTGCTCACGGTTGGTGGACTGTCGATGGGGAAAAAATGTCAAAATCAAGAGGGAATGTTGTGGATCCTTTTAAAATGGCTGAAGTATACGGGGTTGACGCATTCAGATATTTCCTCCTGCGCGAAGTTCCATTTGGGAATGACGGAGACTTTTCAGAGCGCGCTCTTGTAGGCAGAATAAATTCCGACCTTGCGAATGACTTGGGCAACCTTCTGAACAGAACGTTGCAAATGATCGTTAATTATTTTGAAGGTAAAGTGCCAGAAGTTAAAGCGGATCAGGAGATTTCTTCCATTGCGGCTGAGGTATTGAAAAAAATTGATCCATACTACGAAGAATTCGCGTTTGATGAAGTGTTGAAGACGATATGGGCATTCATAAGCAGAGGAAATAAATATATTGATGAAACCATGCCCTGGAAACTCGCCAAAGAAGAGCTTAATTCAGAAGGATATCTAAAACTTGCCCAAGTACTTAGGACTTTGTACGAAATTTTGAGAATGACAGCTTTGCTCATATCCCCGTTTATGCCCGACACAGCCAACAGGCTCTGGGCTCAGCTTGGCCTCGCGGGCGATGTTTCAACGCTCAAACTCGATGAGCAAAAATGGGATTCGACAGGCTCAGTCAAGGTCAATAAAGCTGAAGTGCTTTACCCAAGAATTGATATTGCAAAGTGGGAGGAGTCAAGGAACAAAAAAGATGATGAAGTAAAAGTTGACCAAATCATACACGAGGAAATGGTTGAAATAGAAAGTTTTCGCAAGCTCGAATTGAGAGTTGCTCAGATAGATGCTGTATCAGAAATTCCAAAAGTAAAAAAACTATATAAACTTGAAATTGACCTTGGGTACGAGAAACGTGTTATAGTTTCGGGAATTCGCGAGTATTTTTCTCCGGAAGAGCTTATCGGCAAACGTATAGTCGTTGTTGCGAACCTTAAACCTGCGAAAATATGCGGAGTGGAGAGCAAAGGTATGCTGCTTGCAGCCAGCACGCCAGATCATAATAAATTAACCCTTGTCACTCTTGATAAAGACATTCCTCTCGGCAGCAGAGTAAGTTAATGCTCAGGGCTCAAGGAGTACTAATTGAATAATTACGCAAAGAGTGTCTTATACCAAATCGCTATCAATGGTGATTAAATTCCAAAGACTCTGGATCGCCACGCCGCAAGAAGACGCGGCTGATGAAAAAACTAAGCGACCTCGCGCAGCTCGCAAAAGCCTCGCTGGCTCCCTGCTTATCGCGAAGACGAAAAACAACCGTTTGGCAGCGAAATGGTATTATTTATGCGCAGGCTGAGTTCTTTTTTTATAGGCTGCGCATTTTTTATTATATTTTTATCATCTGTAGTTTTTGCTGGCCAGATTGAGTTTCATGTCATAAATGTAGGGCAGGGGGACTCAATGTTTTTCAAACTGCCGAAGGGTGAGATAGTGCTTATTGACGGAGGGCCTGCAAGCGCCGGAGAACGGGTTGTAAGTTACCTAAAAAAATCTGGGGTAAAAAAGATTGATTTGCTGATAGCGACACATCCGCATGAAGACCATATGGGAGGACTCATCTCCGTTTTAGACTCTATTCCTGTTTCCAAGGTGTGGGACTCCGGTCACAATATTGGTACTATAACTCAAATAAAATTCCTTGAACGTGTAAAAATGAGTAAATCAAGATTTGAAATCGTAAGAGCAGGGTTTACTGAAAGAATAGGAGATGTGAAAATCGAGGTCATACCTCCTGCTTTCCCGCAAAATAACGCCAATAACAGCAGCATAATTACGCATGTATCTTGGAAGAACATGTCGTTTCTGCTTATGGGAGATGCTGAACATAAGGATCGCAGAACTATTGACAGATACCCGCGTTCGACAGTGCTTAAACTTGCTCACCATGGCAGCAGAAATGGTACGACAAGGTCTCTATTACAAAAGGTTAAACCTCGAATGGCAGTTGTATCATATGAAGAGAATAACTCTTTCGGGCATCCGCACAAGGAAGTATTAAAACTGCTGCAGGAGTTCAATGTAAAACTGTATTCTACGGTTGAAGGCAATATAGTTATTGAATCAAACGGAGAAAATTACTCAGTTAATTATGCCGTAGAAGAGCAGGGCATTATCGACATGATCAAATCCGTACTCGATATATTTTTTAAATGGTGAGAGCTTTGGTTAAAACTAAAAATATTAAACATATTTGTTGCGTGGATTCCGTAATCGATGGGATAGTAAAGCTATTGACAGGAGATAATGGCGAAAAAGTACAGTTTCTACCCTTGGAGCTTTTCCCCAATGGAATAAAAGAGGGGGATTGGCTTGACCTGGAAATTAGAATAAACACAAACGCAACTGAAAAAGGTAAGCGTGGTGTGGCGGATTTATATAAAGAG
>WRBZ01000119.1 GCA_009784305.1 Synergistaceae bacterium | reverse complement strand
GCTGCAGACAACATTGAACAACGCCCCTCTTTTGCCGAAGTGATGGATCACAGCCTCGCGGGTACAGAAGCGTTCTATCTTGTTTGTACCCGTAAACATGTCTTCCTCCAGATCCCCGTCATAATCGACCAAATATCCGCTTATGGCTATGTCCGCGTCGTGCTGCAAGCAGGCGGCCAGATTGTACTCAACGAAATATCTGGAAATATAATCGTCTGAGTCCAGGAAAGCTATCCACTGGCCCGTTGCGAAGTCCAGACCTGTATTGCGGGCAGCAGACTGGCCCATGTTTTCCTGGTTGATCAGATGAACCCGCGGGTCTTTCGCGGCGTAAGACTTGCATATTTCCGCGCTGCCGTCTGTCGAACCGTCGTTTATAAGAATTATCTCCGTATTCTCGTGCGTCTGTTTAATGGCGGAGTCAATACAGCGCACCAAATAATCCGCCGTATTGTACACCGGGATGATGATCGATACCAACTCGTTTGATTGTTTATTCATTCGCAACTGACCTCTTTAAGAAGTTTGCGGTACCTTCGCAAGACTGTAATTCCCTTTGCGTTTCCCTTGACAAGGCATTTAAGATACTCCCTGAGGATGTCGTAGGTGTTCATCATCCACGGCTTTTTCTTGCCGATGAAGTGGACAACCTTTACAAACTCGTTTTCCAGATAGAACTGATAATGGGAGAACCACACGTTGTACCCTCCCGGCAAAAGCAGCTCTTTATTATTCTTCCAGTCCGAAAAATACTCCTGCATCACATCCTGATCCCCAAAGACGCCTTTATTTGCGGCTACTTCGGGAATTGTAGCGATTATGCTTTCAGAAAGCCCCTCCCGCGGGGAGATGACCAGAAACCCGCTATTGAGGTCGACAAGATGCCCATGGCCGGGGAACGATTTCCCCCCGACAGTCGCCGACATGTCCGGCAGCTCAAACACCTCGTCTACCGAGTCCATTAAAATCATGTCACAATCAATGAACACGATTTTGTCAAACTCCACCAAATCAAATATTCGCAGCTTTAAAAAGCTCTTCGCCCAATGCGAAAACCATGCATCCTCCAGCGTGGCTTGCAGTAGTTCATAAGGCGGTTCAATATCGTCGACCTGAACATATGGTATGTTGCGTCGGCTCAGTTCCGCATAGGTTCCCTCTCGAAGGCTCCGCGAGGTCATGACAACCAGAGGATGCCTGCAAGTCTCGCTTACGTTCTTTGCAAGCGCCAGCACACCTGGCAGATAATCGTCCGTACTGATAGCAGTTACATAGGTTTGTTTCATACTGATGCTCCCATAGCGGTCCCGCTTTTGCCCTTAGCTTCTTTTCAGCAGCCGCTTTGTTATTCTGACGATCTCGTTGAACTCCTGCGTCCTGAAATACCTGAGAAAATAAACCGCGTTTATGCAAATAGCGTAAATGACGCCCTTAAGTCCCCATGCCAGCCAGCTAGCGCTTTCTTTCCAGGGGAACAGATAATAAGCTATTGCTATGCATGCGGACAGCATAATAAAATTGATCAGATGCCCAGTAAAATAACCGGTCGCGCGGCTGCCCAGGAAATCGCGGAACAGAACCTTCGGCTCGTACCAGGCATAAGTGAGGAGCCTTGAAATCGTTGCCGCTAATGCGATGCCCGCCAAACCCCAATACATGCCGAGAGTTATCGAAAAAATTATTTTCAGTATGGCCCCTATAACCACGACGTATTTCGTTTTTTGATATATGCCGGTCGCTTCCCGGAACGCGACGACCGGATATAGCAATAATGACAGATAAAAACTCAGTAGAATCGCTATTTTTGTTGCCATGTCGAAAATGAACGCTCTGCCTAACCATAATACCACAAAATCATCCAGCAGGAAAAAGAGGCAGAACACGAAAAAGCCTGCGATCCAATAACTGGCGGTTTGCATTGTCCTGAAAACACTCATCCGTTTTTCCGGGCTTTCCTTCGCAATCAGGTTGCCGATGCTCGGCGTAAGAGAACTGAATACCATCAACGCGATTGCAGACAGGTTTGTCGCAGCCAGGTTGTAATTCTCGTATTTCCCCACTATCGCGGTCCCTATGATAGCGGATATGAAAATGTTATCCGTTCCGTTATAGAGGACATGGGCTGCTTTATAAATAAACATTGATTTGATATTATTGAAAATGCTCTTTCTGTCAACCGGATCCAGCTTGACCTTCCGCTTTATGAAGGGGTACATGCTGCTTGCTTTTCTTGTGATGACCAGATTGTTTATCAGAGTCCCGACAATGGACATCAGGCTGTATACCATAAAGCTTCTGGTGAAATACAGGAGCACGATTTGTAAAACCGTTTTTAATATCGACGTCCACATCGTTATCCTGCTCACGGTGCTGTGTTTTTGATCCGCAGTTATGATAGTGGCTTTATACACAAAAAGGTAGGATATAACGGTGTTGGCTAATGCAATCAGATAATATACCTCTATGTAAGGTATGTCATTTTCGAGGTTGATGACGTGCCGCAGGAAAGGCGTCAACGCGAGGCCGGCGACTGCGACAAATGCCGCGATGATGTTATACACCATCCTGTAAAAGCGTATGAGCGCAGCAAGTTTATCTTCGTCTTTTTCAGCAAGCGGTTTATAGAAGCTAAATGACATCGCAGTCACAAGGCCCATGTCCGCCAGCGAGAGCATCATCAGGATATTCGCGAACAGGCCATTGATGCCCAGATACTCCACTGTTAGTATCCGGAGAAATACCTGCCTGCCGAAAAAAGTGAGCAAAATGTGGACGATTTTCTGGATAAAAGACATCATTAAGTTGCGGGCGGAGTTCTTTGTGCGCGAATCATTGTTCAAGTTGATAGCTCCTCAACAAGTATTGCTGATCTACACAGATCATCCATCTTCTCTTTAACACCCCCGTTGGCTTGTATCATCTTAAGCTGAGCCCAACAATTCCCTTCCACCATCATCCATCCCTTATCAGATAACGCCAGATCCCATCCGGTATACCGGGTTGTCGGGATGACCCGGCAAAGTTTTTCAGCCAATGCAAGCGCTTCTTCCCATTCCGGTACTATAAAACTGCTGAAAACGATGTTTGATTCCGGATGTTTACTATACCTGAGCCCGTATATATCGAATGCGTCCTGTAATATTTTTCCTGATTCAACGTCAACCGGAGCGAAGAGCCCTCCGGCTCCGGCGTTATCAATAATGCCGCTCCCCCGGCCTATCCGGACTGCCGGGTTGAGAATATGGCAACCGTCATTGAGCAGGACAGTTGTAATGCGGCAGGTGTTTATGGACTCCGGGTGCAGGGCTGCCATTGTATCTTTTTGGACTATACGCTCTTCTAGTATAAGGGGCATCTTTTGCGCAAGTTTTCTAAATGCCGAATCTTCCTTTCCCTTTTCCACATTTACAACACTGACGCCTGTTCCACTTGCGCCTCTGCATGTTTTCACGACAAAATCAGGATGCTTTGTTATGAAGTCATAATACTTATCTCTGTCGGATTCGTCATTAATCAAGACCACTTCACGCAAGTAAAAGGGCTTGAATATTTCGTAAGTTCTATACTTATCGTGAAATATCTCAATATCTTCGTCTTTATTAAGAACTTCATAATATCTGAAGCGAGACTCTTCAGTAATGTATTTTTTTCTCTCTTCAGAGTTCTTTTGTTCAAACCCTAATGTAAAGTAATCGCTGATATCCGCCCCGAAATCTTTTTTGCATGATTGAATATCGGTTCTTAACCGGGCTACATACTCGCGATCCGAGTATCTTTCTCCAATTGCTTTTTTTATATATTCAGGTTCGTTAATAAACCTTCTTTTTATGTATTGCAAACCTGAAAACAGCTTGTCCCCAATTATTTTCCGCAATAAAAGTTTTGACCGCGACACATAAACTCCTCCATATGATGATACAGTGGAATCATGAACTTTAATCAAACAAACGGAAATGCGGCGAGCAATGCGTCTTGCAACTCCGACACCTGTTCCGGCTTGATTGCGTACATGTCCCTCATATCAGGTAGGTCTGCGTCCGAAAAACTGCGTCGAGTGAGATCGATGGTCACGTGTGAATCGAATCCGTAAGCCGAATAATAATCGTTAAATTTAAAGTCCCCGCCGCCTATTCTGTCTGACAATACCATTCGCACATTAGGAATGCCGAGAGAGTCCGCTGCTATGAGCCCGTGCAGCGAAGAAGAAATCACATTTTCGCACTCCGCGAGCTTCTCCATAAATGCCTGAGGCGG
>WRBZ01000118.1 GCA_009784305.1 Synergistaceae bacterium | reverse complement strand
GCGAACAGCGCTGTAAAAATAGTCCCCGAAACGAGAATTGCGCTGGGTATCAGCATCATTTTTGCCGGTTCGCGGGGTTGCCATGGCGCTTTGTCGGTCAAAGGAGCGCCATAAAAGAACCTGAATATGATCACCATGCAGCCTGTGAACGTAAAGATACCGCCCACTACTGCCAGGAAAGGGAATACTTTGGCAAATACCCCTAACATGGCAAGATTACCGCTCGTAACTTCAAGAGAGCTTTCAAAAAACATCTCTTTGCTTAAAAAACCGTTGAACGGAGGCACGCCCGCCATGGCGAAAGCGCCGCAAAAGGCTATGACGGACGTTATCGGCATTGCTTTTGAAAGACCATGCAGAAATTTCATATCACGCGTACCTGTGACGTGCCCGACCATGCCGGCGACCAGAAAGAGGCTGCCTTTGAAAATGGAGTGGTTCAGCAGATAAAAGAACGCCCCGATGATAGCCGCCCTTGAGCCATATCCAATGAGCGCTATGATGAGGCCCAAGCTGCTTACTGTCTGAAAAGCAAGGATGGCCTTCAGGTCGGTTTGCATGAGTGCGCGCCCGGCGCCCCAGACCAGCGAGATGATGCCAACCGTTGAAAGAGTGATGACCCATACCGCAGTGCCGCCCAGAGCTTCGCTCATGAGCAGCAAAAGGAAAATGCCAAGTTTGACCATTGTAGCGCTGTGCAGATAGCCGCTGATGGGCGTTGGCGCCTCCATTGCGTCCGGCAGCCAGATGTGGAATGGAACTTGCGCGCTCTTGGTGAAAGCGCCAAGCAGAATAAGAATGACGATAGGGACGTACATCGGTGACGATAACAGTAAGTGTTTGTTCGCTATTATCTGCGATACTTCAAAGCTACCGCAAATACGCCCTATAAGCACGAAGGCAGCTAAAATGGCAAAGCCGCCGGTCACTGTTATAAAGAGCGCCTTCTGGGCGCCGTAACGCGCATGTTCCTTAAAGCCGGTATAACCAATTAAAAGGAAGGATGAAAAAGAGGTGAGTTCCCAGAACATATAAGTGAGGATGAGATTCCGGGACAATACCGTCCCCAGCATGGATCCGGTAAAAATCAAAAGGATGACGTAAAAACTGATCAGATGGGCGGAGCCTTCCATGTAACCAATGGAGTACCAGTAAACGAGAACTCCAATCCCGACGATCAAAAGGGAAAAAAGTAGGTTCAACCCGTTTACCTGAAAAGAAAGGTTTATGCCGAAGCTATAAAGCCACGGCATAAAAAAAAGCGCTCCGTGACCTGAGGCAGCGGCTGGCATCTCGTTCAAAAACCAAAAGGAGATAATGACAGGTAAAATAATAGCAACATAACCAATATGCTTGCCAAAATATTTACCGAACATTATCAACAAGGCGGCAACTATGAAGGGGGCAATCACAATCGCAAACAACATACGGCTTTCGGGTTCCTCCTTGAGAGAAATATCCTGCAGCGTTACATTATAAGAGTCCATAAGGCAGTTATTATTGAATTCTGAAGATAAATACGTTATGGTAATATGTAAATACAAAGTTAATAATATAATAATATGCCCAGACGTGTCAATGAGGCGAAGAACCATAAAAGCAAAGGCTATTACAGGTAGGAGCGGCAACCTACCGCCAGTTATGTACCGAACGGCATCGCCCTCTTTTCGTAGGGAACGGCGGGAAACGGGACGTCCCGTTTGGGTATCCAGATAGGGGCGGCATTTCTGCAATGCACAATTATGGTATTATTACCATATTTATAAACGTAAAAAACTTATTTCGCAACATCCATAACATCCATTTTGTTAAATTGGTATCAAGATGCGTTTCCACGTCGCAGCTACTGAAGGGATTTTGGCTTTTTGCGGCTGGTTAAACCCAGTCGCTGGATAAATATAGAATGGGGGTATTTGTAAATGGGCAAAGTAACGTTAAGAAAAGCAATAGTGTTTGTATCGTTAGCGGCGGCGCTGCTAACTTTCTCTTTCATGGCGGAGGCGGGTACACTCACGATCACGAACAACTCCGGATATGATATACACGAACTTTACATTTCAGCCAGCGGAGCGCAGAGTTGGGGACCGGACCTTTTGGGGGAATATTACCTTGAAAACGGGGACGAGCATGAAGTGAGGATACCGAACTACGACCAGTTCGATGTGAAAATAGTCGACGACAGTGGGAATTGGACGGACTGGCGCGGAATCCCCGGAGTTGTCGTTCGGTTTTATGTCGATCGCAACAGACAAGCCAGATGGGAATGGAATTAGAAGTGTCTGCGGAAGCCGATGCTCCTGAATGAAGACATGAAAAAGCGATCAATAATATTTGCGGCCGTCTTGGCGACCGTATTAGCGGCGGTTTTAATCAGCACTCTCGCGTATGCGGCTCACGGGGGAAAAGATGAGACTTGGGCAATATACTTTTACCTCTGTGGATCCGACTTGGAAACAAAAAACGGATCTGCCACAGCAGACCTTATGGAGGCCCTTAGAGTCAGGTTGCCGGAAAACGTGAAATTCGTAGTCCAAACCGGTGGCGCAAAACAGTGGCAAAACAATTTAGTTGACGCGAAAGCGTTATACAGGCTGGAACAAATCGGGAACGAATTCAAAGTCGTTGAGCGGGCGCCTCAGGGAAATATGGGAGACCCAAGAACTTTACAAGACTTTATTACGTTTTGCGAGAAAAATTACCCTGCCGACCGCAAGGCGCTTATCCTGTGGAATCACGGCGGCGGAAGCGGCGGCGGAATCTGCTACGACGAACTATATGGCGGTGACGCTATTACGTTTGCGGAATTGAAGAAAGTTTTTGAATCATTATACGGAAAATCCCCGAATAAAAAGCCTTTCGAGCTGCTTGGATTCGATGCCTGCCTGATGGCTACTTTGGATATGGTTGGACTCGCCGCGCCATACGCGCGTTACCTTGTAGCTTCCGAAGAATACGAGCCCGGGTGCGGATGGGAATACGAGGGAATACTCTCCGCGCTTGCCCAAAATCCAGGCATGGACGGCGCAAAATTAGGACGCGTCATCTGCGATACCTATTACCAAGGCTGCGTAAAAATTGGAGCGGCGGACCAGGTGACTCTTTCGACGATTGACCTGTCGAAGGCGGAGAATCTCAATATGGCGGTATCCCTGATGTTCGTCGAGAGCTTTTTGTCAATATTGAACGAAGAATATGACTCGTCACAGTTCTTCGCTGAGTTCGCGAGAGGCTTGAAAAATGCGGATACCTACTATCAGGGGATGGGGATGGTCGACTTGGGGAGCCTGGTCAAGGCTAACGCCCACCTTTTCCCTAATGCCGCAGAGCTTATCGCCGAGGCCATAGAAGAAGCTGTCGTCTATCAGGTAACGGGGCGATACCGAAAGAACTCCAACGGAGTAGCCATATACTTCCCTTCGCTCGGGAGCACAGAAGGCACAAACAGCTACAGACAATCGTCTGAAGCGGGGGGTATGAAATCTCTCTATTACCTTTATGAGCCACTTATCAAAGGGGAAGTGTCCGATGAAGCGGTAGAGTTTTTTGTGAATTTCCTGGATTCCTTAAACGACGAAGATGAAGACGAAGACGAAGATGAAGACGAAGACAGCGTCCAATCGCCGCAAACGGGTGGTTTCATATCTCCGTATATGGGAGGAGTACACTCTCCGCATACGGCGCCAACCACATCCTCGTTCATAAGTGCTTTTCAGTTTACCGATACCTCGAAAATGGGATTCGACGATCACCCCATAAAAATTGTGGAGGATGACGGAATCGAGTATGTACAACTGGATCTCGGTTCAGACAAGGCAAAACTTCTTAAGAGCGTTACGTTCCTGCTCCTTTTGTGCGACGATGACGGAACTCCGCTGGCGTTCATGGGAGAGGATGCGGATACAGTGGACGACTGGAAAAACGGCGTATTTTTGGATAATTTTCGCGGCATCTGGGGAAGCATTGATGGACATTATGTAATGATGCACGTGAAATCCCAGACCGACGATTACATACTCTACGAGATCCCAATCAAGATAGACGGCCGTTTGCACAACCTAACGGTGGCGTATGACATTGAGGATGCTGTGTACAAAATGCTCTCAGCGCGGCTGGATGAGAGCGAGACGGGTGGAATACCTCCCAAGGACGAACGTTTGTTGGTCGCAGGGGATAAGGTTACCACAGTCTTTCTTGCCCTTGATATGGAGAGCGGCGACACGACTCAATTCGATTACGAAACTTTCACAATACGCAAGGATTCATCGTTTGGTGAATTG
>WRBZ01000117.1 GCA_009784305.1 Synergistaceae bacterium | reverse complement strand
TTATTTTCAAGAAAAAACTGACCCTGGTATTGCAATCTCAATTCAATTCAGATTACTGTGCTCTTCTTTGTTTTTTGTGCTAAAATCAACTTCAGTAATGATATATTTTATAGTTTATAAAATGAATCTTATGTTTTGCATATTATAGTGGAGGTATGTTAATGAAAACGGTTGAAGGAAAACTTTTGGGCTCCGGGTTGAGAATAGGCATTGTTGTGTCACGATTTAACGAGCTTATTAGCGGGAAATTGCTTGAGGGGGCGAAAGATGCATTGATCCGGCACGATGTCCCGCATACCGGTATAGATATTTTTTGGGTCCCAGGAGCGTGGGAAATACCATTAGCGGCAAAGGAGCTTGCCCTAATGGCTCATTATGACGCGATAATAGCTATTGGCGCGATTATCAGGGGAGATACCCCTCATTTCGATTATATATGCGCGGAATCTGCAAAGGGAATTGCTCATGTTGGCATGGAACAGCGTGTTCCGGTCATAAACGGAATATTGACGTGTGATTCTCTGGAACAGGCTCTCGTAAGAGCGGGCAGCAAGGCGGGCAACAAGGGAGCTGACGCTGCTGTTTCCGCTATTGAAATGGCAAACTTGATGAGAAATATTCGACTTGCCCCGAACGGTATCGGTGGGAGTGTATAGAATGTTAGACCTTAAATGGATGCGTTCAAACCCTGAAGAAGTCAATATTTTTCTAAGCAACCGCAATTATGAATTTGACCTTGACGCGCTCTTTGCACTTGACGACGAACGCCGTGCATTGATTTCGGAGACCGAGGAGCTTAAAGCAAAGCGTAATGAGGGTTCAAAACAGGTTGCCGTAGCGAAACAAAGCGGACAAGATGCAACTGCGTTGATGGACGAAATACGCAGGATAAGCGAACGTTCCAAAGAACTCGATGCCCTTATCTCAGGTATTGAGCATAAGATCGAAGATATGTCCCTGAACATGCCCAATAAACCTCACTCATCCGTTCCTGTAGGGAAAGATGAGAATGATAACCTTGAGGTTTTCAGATGGGGTGAGCCAAGAAGGTTCGATTTTGAGCCGAAGGATCACGCTGACCTTGGTGAAGAGCTTGGAATAATGGATTTTGTACGCGGAGCGATGCTTGCGGAAAGCCGTTTTACAGTACTCCGTGGATTGGGTTCACGCTTGGAACGGGCAATTATTAATTTTATGCTCGACCTTCATATATCCGAACATGGCTATATCGAGATATTACCGCCTTTTATGGTGAAAAGCGATATGCTGCGCGGTACCGGAAATTTGCCAAAGTTTGCGGACGATCTCTATAAATGTGAGATTGACGATCTCTGGCTCATTCCCACTGCTGAAGTTCCGCTTACAAACCTACATCATGGAGAGATACTTGAGGAAAAAGACCTTCCGAAGTATTACGCGGCATATACTCCGTGTTTCAGGCGGGAAGCGGGAAGCTACGGACGGGACACAAAAGGCATGCTTCGTCAGCACCAGTTCGATAAAGTAGAGCTTGTAAAAATCTGTACTCCGGAAACGAGCTATGATGAACATGAAAAGCTAACTCGTGACGCCGAAAAAGTCTTGCAGATTCTGCAGCTTCCTTACAGAAAGATATGCCTTTGCACCGGCGATATGGGATTCGGCTCGGCAAAAACATATGACCTTGAAGTATGGCTGCCGTCCCAAAATAAATATCGGGAGATAAGTTCATGCAGTAACTGTGAAGATTTCCAGGCGCGCCGTATGGGAACGCGTTACCGCCCTGCCAGTGGGGAAAAGGGCTCTGATACGGATAAGAAGCTGCGTTACGTTCATACGCTCAATGGCTCGGGCATAGCTATAGGACGCACTCTCATAGCTATTATGGAAAACTGCCAGCGTGCCGACGGCAGCGTTGAAATTCCTGAACCGCTGCGCCCGTATATGGGCGGAATATCGGAGATAAAGTAATGTAATGTTCCAAACGTATCAGTCCTATGTAATAATTTGGGGGATTTTTGCAGCGATCGTACTGTTCTTTCTGCAGAGGATGCTGAAAAAACAATTGGACACCTCGCAATACATATACATGCGTGACCTTTTGTTGATGGGAACATGGATGTTGTTAACGATATGGCTCGGTTCGCCGCAAACTCGCTTTTTGGTAGGGATAGCCGTTCTTGCGGCATTGATTGGACTGGCTCAGAACCTTTGGGGGAATCGCCTGTGGGCTTTATCCTATCTTGGGGTAGGGTTGATTTCAGCGCTTTTCGGCCCATCAATAAAATTTGTGAGTTTTGTAAATGGTGAATACCTTTATTTTTCGACATCGGCTTCAATTATAGCGACAGCTTTGTGGTTTTTCATGTTTCCGTTCATATTGCAGCTTCTTGATGTAGTGCCTTCGTTAACGGGACATCTGTTGGGAGTTTGTTTTTCTTTGATGCTTATGGCGGTGTATCTCTCAACTCAAAGGCTGAATGACGCTTTTTTTATGACCTTTACAGGACTTATAATGCTGGTTGCTTTTTGGAGCCGCTATGGTAATCCGTATCGTAATGCAGGACATTCGATGTGCGCTTTTTGGGGGGTTCTTGTTGCGGGTTCTTCGATTTTAGGGGTAGGCAAGGGAATAGCTTTCGGAGCTTTGTTTTTTCTTCCAATGGGGCTTTTTGCCCTACCGATGCTGGAAGCTTCCATTAAGCTGATAAATTCGAGGCAGGAAAGGGATTATTACTATCGAAAACTTATAGCTTCAGGTTTTGACCATATAGCTTCAGTACGCCTTATAACAGTTTTATGCGCTTTGATAGGTATGGGAGTCGGAGCGTGGCAGCTTGACAATATATTGGCAGCTTCAGTCTTTATTGCAGTTGCGGTTATCGTTGTATTACTGACGATAATCCCTTTGATGTTACGCGCGGATAAAAGTTCTTCACGTATCCAGAGCGAGAAACCTGTATTATGGGGAGTCCCTATTGATAATGTATCTATCAATTACGCTTTATCCCGGGTGACGGGCGAGTTGCACCGGATGGAAAGGGAAGAGGATTCTCATAAAAATGCGGGATGTCAAATGATCGCTACGGTCAATGCCCTTGCGATAGAGGCAGCTTTAAAGGATAAGGAATACCATAGTATACTAAAAGATACTCTGCTTACCCTTTCCGATGGGACTGGCCTCAAGTGGGGATTGAGTTTGCTTGGTACTCCTGTGCAGGAGCGCGTTACAGGTATAGACTTTGCTTATTATCTTTGCCGTTTGGCAAGCATGAACGGCTGGCCGGTTTACTTTCTTGGAGCTGAAGGGAATGTGTCAAAAATGGCGGCGAACGCTCTCACTGAAAAATATCCGGATTTGATAATAACTGGCGCTCGAAACGGGTATTTTGATTTTGATGATGAAGGGGTTCCAAGGGAAATAGTGCGCAAAGGGACAAAAATACTTTTCGTCGCGATGGGGATTCCGCGTCAGGAAAAATGGATAAAGCGCCACTCGGATATTTTGTGCAAATGTATAGCTGTAGGGCTTGGGGGGTCTTTTGACGTAATATCTGGAAAACTAAAAAGGGCTCCGCTGTGGATGCAAAAATGCGGATTGGAATGGTTTTACCGCCTTATCCAGGAGCCATGGCGGTGGAGGCGTATGCTTGGGCTTCCGGTTTTCGTTTTTAGGATATTATTATCAAAATTTGGGTTGTATAGTTATAAAGAATAATAAAATTAATAAAAATTAATAATTCACCACTTTGAAATGGTAATTGGCAAACAATATGTTGTAAAATATAAATTGTAAATGAAAATAATCATTTTAGCGGTAGGTAAACCCAAAGATAAAAATATTGCGCTGCTCTCAGGAATGTACATCGAACGTATTGTTCCCAAGGGAATATGCAGTGTTGAATTTGTGGATGCAGCTAAAGATGGGGATATTGAAAAAGAAGGAGCGTACTTGCTGAAAAAGCTGCGAGAACGTGATTCTATCATTTTGCTTGATGAACGTGGTATGATGTATGACAGCCTTACTTTTTCAGGGTTCATCTCTGAGAAGTTGCTAGTTGCCGAAGGCAGGTTGGTATTTGTTATCGGGGGAGCATTTGGACTCTCGAACGATGTAAAACGAAGGGCTGACGCAGTGTTGTCCCTTTCAAAGATGACGATGCCGCATGAATTATGTTTACTGTTTTTATCGGAGCAGCTTTACAGAGCTTTTTCTATTATTGCGGGCTCTGACTATCATCACAGTTAAATGCAATGTACGATTTATAATGCACAATTAAGAATAAAGTATAAAATTGTGAATTTAT
>WRBZ01000116.1 GCA_009784305.1 Synergistaceae bacterium | reverse complement strand
TTACTCTGTAAATAAAAGCTGTGTGCTTCAAGTTTATCCGGGTCGAGATGCATGCTTAAAGTTATATGGCTTTTGCCCCTTTCTTTCATGAAACCCAATCCCCAATCTTTATTTACTACAGGGTTCTCCACTTCGCGCGGATTTATTTCCACCGCTTCCATCATTTGTCCCATAAAACCGTCGAATAAAACCATGGTTAATATACGATATTTCTGAGAGAGATCGAAAGCGTCCTGCGTCAGGTTGACAGCTTCCTGGAGGTTATTTGGGGCAAGTACCATAATATTATAATCGCCGTGCCCCGCGCCTTTTGTCGCCTGGTTATAGTCGCCTTGAGCGGGCAGGATATTGCCAAGCCCCGGTCCCCCTCGGGACACATTAACGACGACCGCCGGTATTTCACAGAATGATATGTATGACATTCCTTCCGCCATGAGGGATATTCCCGGGCTGGAAGAGCTTGTCATAGCGCGGTAACCGGTCGATGCAGCCCCCATCACCATATTTATAGAAGCGACTTCACTTTCAGCCTGAGTATACAAACCTCCGACTTCGGGAAGACGCGCGGACATATACTCTGGAATTTCATTCTGTGGAGTTATCGGATACCCGAAAAAGTAACGACAGCCTGCCTGTATAGCTGCCTCTGCTACAGCCTCTGTTCCTTTCATCAGCATTTTTGGCATTTTCTTCTGCGACCTCCTTAATCTTCCTTATAAACTTCAATGACCATGTCAGGGCAAGTAAGAGCGCATACCGCGCAGCCTACGCAGCCTTCCTTAAACTGTTCCACCGGCCTGTGCCCTTTTGCGTTGATCTTTTCCGATACTCGCAAAACTTTTGTTGGACAAGCATTAACGCAAAGCCCACAGCTTTTGCACTGCTCTTCCAATACGGTAATACGTCCCTTCGCCATTGGCAAAACCCTCCTTAGTGATTTTATCAATCATCTGCTGAATTTAGAATGTTATTGTAAAGTCTATGTGTTTTTTTTAGATTCCTCAACCAAAGGTCGGAACCTTCCCATGGTAATTTAAGATAGCGCTTTAACGGCCAGAGTAAAATTCTACTGCCGGCATCATTCAGCCTTTTACTGACTTCTGGATAGAGGGTATCCAGAGCAGTAACATAAAGCAGAGGAATTGAAAGAGCCTCCGCTGCTGCTTGCGCCGTTTTTATTCCGTTTATGACGTCATCCGGAGTTGTTTCAGACATAAGGTGAGAGTTACAAACAATTGCACCCACTTTCAAATTACATAAATCTTCCATGCGTCGCGCCATTATTTCAATTTTTTCGGGAGTCGAAGTAAGAGGGCGGTAAGCGTTCGCCACAAGGATCAAAAGGTAGGAAGATTTTTTAATTTCCGGTTCAAATTGTTTAAGCGCCAAAACTCCTGAAGCGTCTCCTCCTACGTCAAGCAGTAGCTTACTTGAATCATCCGCCAGGGCGGCTGCAATTCTCGGAGAGATTAAGGACATATCCGACCACTTACCGTCACCATGAGGGATCAGCATGTTAAAACCTTGAGCTTCCAATTGTTCTACAATCTGCCTTATGCAAAAATACGGATTAATAATATCGGCGTCGGCTATGGTTACTGAATGGCCCGATTGCTTCAAACATGCGGCAAGATTCAAAACCCACTCTGATTTGCCTGAGCCTAAAGCCCCCGTTACGGCAATAGTACGAGCCCAATTATATTTTTCAATCAACACACTGCCTTCCATCAGAGCGCCTCCTCCCAAAAAAGCGAATTACAATTTATAAATAAATGCAAAGGCAACCAATTATTTAAATTTTACATTACAATTTCGATTTTATCCAACGTTTTTCATTAAAAATATTCGGATAACAGGCATTTATTATTACTCAATCATAATAATTTTATGAATTGTTTCTCATATATCGGCAAATATTTAGTATTATTGGGGGGATCATAATGGGAGGCGGGAGTTAAATTAATAATGGAAAGAGAACCGGTATTTGAAAAACTCAATGAGCTGAAAATTAACTTTTCCGTAATTGAGCATCCTCCAGTCTTTACAATAGAGGAAATGGATTCGTTAGGTATTTTTGAAGGCGTAAGTGTATGTAAAAATTTATTTGTCCGTAACGATAAAGGGGACAAGCACTACTTGATCGTTACCTGCAAAAACAAGCAGGCTAACCTGAAAGATATTTCGTCCCGAATCACAGAGTCACGCCTTTCGTTCGCTTCGGAAGAGCGCTTATCGAAATACCTCGGGCTTAAGAAAGGAGAAGTAACCCCTCTTGGGATAATAAACGACGCAGGACATTCCGTAATCATAATTCTGGATAAGGACCTCGATGACGGGAAACCTTTGGGAGTACACCCCAATGATAATACTGCAACGGTCACAATATCATTTGACGACTTGGTTAGATACATTGAACATTTTGGAAACAAGTTTGAGATAATGACAATATAATAGAAAACGCGACAAGCCGCTTCCCGTGAAACAAATAAGCATACGTCTTATAAAACGAGGCTTTTAGTTTTTCTCACGAATTGGCTTCAATTCTCATTCTTTATTTCCGGCAGCGCTCCTATCAATGATTTTGTGTATTGATGAGAAGCGTTTTTCATTATATCAGCGCTTTTAAGGCTTTCCACTATTTCTCCGCGCCATAATACGACGCACTTATCCGAAGCATAACGCGCCAAATGCAGATCATGAGTGACGAAAACCATCGACATACCCTTTTCCACCCTATTTTTCAACACGGACAGAATTTCTCCTCTTGTGCTCACATCCTGCATTGCCGTAGGTTCGTCGCATAATAGAAGCTCCGGCTCAAGGATAAGTGCGCGCGCTATGCATACACGCTGCCTTTGTCCGCCCGAAAGCGAGTATTTGACACGATTGTTCCAGAGCTCGCTCCCTATTTTCAGCTCTTCCAGCAATGCCTTCGCTCTTTCCTCTCCTTCTTTATGAGCCCCTTTTCTGACTATCATCCAGGGTTCTGTAACAGCCTGCAATACCGTAAGGGTAGGCGGAAGGCTTCCGTAAGGATCCTGCGGGACATAGCCGCAGCGGCGGCGAAGCTCTATTTTTTTCATATCAGGCGCTTTGTTTATTTTATTTCCAAATAGCTCCGTATCGCCTTCTGAAGGATGAACCAATCCAAGTATTGAACGTATAAGCGTCGTTTTACCGCTTCCGGATTCCCCGACTATCGATAATGTGCCGCCTTTTTTCATGCTAATCGAAACTTTATTGACAGCTTTTATTTCCTCATTTTTCCCATAATTTACGCATAAACCTTTAGTCTCAAAAACTTTGTGTTCATCTTCTTTAACATTAACATAAAACCCTTCCTGCCCGGTAAAATTAACGGAACAATTCACCAAATCCACTGTATGTCTGTGGGTAGGCGCGCTTATGATTTTTCGTACCTCGCCGCTCTCAACAATTTCTCCATATTGCATAACCGCGAGAACCTCGCTGACGCTTGCAGCCAACGGTAAATCATGAGTGACCAAAAGCATCCCCATGTTACGCTGCTTTACGAGAGTTACCAAGGTTTCCAATACTTCCTTTTGGGTTATCACATCGAGAGCCGTAGTTGGCTCATCCGCCAGAAGGTAGTCAGGGTCGCAGGCAAGCGCTGTTGCTATGGCCGCTCTTTGTTTTTGCCCTCCCGATAACTCATGCGGATATCTAAAAGCGAGTTTTGGGTCAAGCCCAACGGACTCAAAAAGTTCATTAATTCTTTTCTTTGCTTCATATTTCTTCATGCCGAGATGCACTGACATTACCTCATATATACCGGAAAATATTGTCATTGTAGGGTTGAATGAGTTCATGGAGCCCTGCGGAACAATTGATATTTTTTTCCAGCGGATTTTTCTCAGGTGATCATCCGCAAGATCAAATATGTTGATATTAGCTTCCTCCGCTGAACACATTGACGAGGGGATGGATGAAATTTCGGCAGACCCGCTGGTCATTGTCCCTTTTGGAAGTAATTTAGGGATTGACATCAGAAGGGTGCTCTTCCCGCTGCCTGACTCTCCGACAAGCCCGGTGACAGTTCCCTTGCGGATAACCAGCGATGCCGAATTGACCGCTTTTCTGGGAGCGTTAGGGTAAGTGACCGATAAATCGTTTATCTTTATCATGTTCAAGAGGTTGCACCTCCTGTCTTTTTATTATCAGAGTGAAGGAGGCGCGGATCGAATACCTCTTCCAAAAACTTCCCGATATCCATAAATACAAGACATATGAAACAGATACCGAGCCCCGGCGGCAGCAATATCCACCACGCCCCCGCCGTAAAAGCGCC
>WRBZ01000115.1 GCA_009784305.1 Synergistaceae bacterium | reverse complement strand
GTTTATTTACGCTCTTTCCGAGATACGCCTCTATGACCTTTTCATTGCGCCGGACTTCATCAGGGGAGCCTCTGAAAAGAAGGGAACCGCTTTCCATCACCACAATATGGTCACATATTCTCATTACGAGGTCCATGTGATGTTCTATCAACAATATTGTCAGGCTAAACTTGGACTTTATTTCAGATATCAAGCTAACGAGCGATAAAGTCTCCTCCGGGTTCATTCCTGCGGCAGGCTCGTCAAGCAGCAACAGCTTCGGCGTGGCTGCGATTGCTCTCGCGATTTCCAGTTTTCTCTGTAATCCATAAGGCAGCGTACCGGCTTCCCGTTTCGCTTCGCTTGCAAGCCCCATGACCGAAAGGAAATTCATTGCTTCTTCTGTCGCTTCACGTTCTATCCTAATCGCTTTCCCGAACCTTATAAGCGCTGAAAATATATTACATTCTTTGCGCACTAATATTGGGGTGAGCACATTCTCAAGACATGTGCTTCGCTTGAAGAGGCGTATGTTTTGAAAAGTTCGTGATATTCCTGTTTTTACAATTTTGTCAGGGCGCAGCCCCGTACAATTCTGCCCGCTGAACAGTATTTTCCCGCCGGTGGGTTTATATATTCCCGTTATAAGGTTGAAAACAGTTGTTTTTCCCGCTCCATTGGGGCCTATTATTCCTGTCACGATATCTTTTTTAGCTTCAAAAGACAAGGAGTCAACGGCGTTTATGCCGCCAAAATTTCTGGAGAGCCCCTTCACTTCAAGGAGTTCCATGCTCACTTCTTTCCCTCCTTGCTTTTGAAAATTTTAAAAATATCGGTCAGCTCCCTGTATCCCATAAGCCCTTGCGGGCGGTATACCATGATGAGCACGAGCAAAAGGCCGTAAGCGGCTAGTCTCCACATTTGAGCGACGCGCAAGGCTTCGGGCAATGCTATAAATATAAACGAGGCTATCATCGGCCCGCTCAGGCTCCCCATCCCTCCAGCTATAACCGCAGCAAGGAGCTGCGTTGACTGAACAAGCGTAAACATCACGGGCTGAATGAAAGAAAGGTAATGGGCCAGCAACCCTCCGGACAAGCCGCAGAAAGCCGCGCTTATTGCCAATGACAGTAGACGTGTGCGGAAAAGGTTGATTCCGCTCATCTCTGCTGCAATACTGTCCTCTCTTGCCGCTATGCAAGCGGAACCATATTTGGATTTTAGAAAACTTCTTGCGGTGAATAGCGCCGCTGCGATGGAGAACAACAAAACTCCGGGTGTGGTTTTTTCCTCTATTCCAGGCAAGCCTCTCGCTCCGTTCGTGATATCGAGGTTTTCCAGTATTACCCTGAGAGCCTCCCCGAATCCGAGTATCGCTATTGCGAAATAATCGCTGCGGAGTTTAGCCCGCAAAGTAGGGATTCCTATTATCAGGCTTGCAACGGACGCACCAGCCATTCCTGCTATCAACGCGGTGTAAAAATCAGTATACTCATGATATGTAAGAACCCCGGATATATATGCCCCAATTCCTACAAATGCAGCGTGACCAAGCGAAAACAGGCCGGTAAAACCTGTAAAGATGGAAAGCCCTATCACGGCAACCATGTTTATACCCGCGAGCATACATATTGAAATTATGTAGGCGCTCATACTTTTTCCTCCGCCTCATGTCCGAGCAGTCCGTTCGGAAGCCAGATGAGCAGGATAATAAGAAGGGTGAAGCTGAATACGTCACGCATTATGCTCGATACGTAGACTGAAACGAAAGTTTCCAGCACTCCCAATATCAGGCCTCCGATAAGCGCTCCGGGCAGGCTGCCAAGCCCGCCTATTACAGCGGCTATATATGCTTTGTTCGTTACCCAGCCCATGGTCGGGTACACAAGATATTTTATTCCGAGGAATATTCCGGCTATTCCGGCAAAAGCTCCAGCAAGAAAGAAAACGACTGATATAAGCCGATTTGTGTTCACTCCCATCAGCGAACACATCGTAAGGTCGTCCACTCCGGCGCGTATTGCTATTCCCATTCGTGTCTTCATTATGAATATGTGGAGGGCGTAAATTGAAATCAGTGAAACGCCAAAGGCGGCAAGGTCAAGCAAACTCAAGGCGCTTCCCGCTATTTCCACCACTTGATGATCGAATAATTTTGGAAATGAATAAAATCTTGAGCCTATCGTCGCGTATACCATATTCTCAAGGAATACGGAGCAACCCATAGCGCTTATCATGAGGTAAAGCGACGGCGCCCTCCTTTGGCGAAGCGCGCGGTAAGCAAGGCGTTCATTTAGCACAGCAATTATTCCCGCGCCCGCTATACTGCCGGAAAGCACGAGTCCCAATCCGAGATTTAATTTTGCGGCAAGCCCAAGGCCAATATACGCGCCAAGCATTATAACCGCTCCATGCGCGAAGTTGCTGAACGATAAAACGCTGAACACAAGGGAATAACCTACCGCCATAAGCGCGTAAATTCCTCCGACGGACAGCCCTGTTACAAGAGTTTGTAAGAATAACAAATCAACAGCTCCAATACGATAACGTCAATAATTTAAATTTTGTTAAAACGTTTGTTGAATCGCGTACTCTCTGAGATGCTTCCATATACGCTGATTTTCCAAAAACAATTGATGATGCGATTTTACAAAGTGGCAATATTTGTCAAATTCTACGATGATTCTTTGAAAACAGGGATCATTAAAATATTTGCATAGCTTTGGAACTGCAGCTGAAAGCTTCTTTACAATGTTGTCTGTTTCTTCCGCGAAGTTTTCCGGTCGTGTGATATATAAATACAGCGGCTTGTAACGTACCCATCCAATGCAGGCTTTATAAAACCGGGATACGATTTTTTTCGTATTGGCGTCAGCACGTTTCAATTGAAGTGGCAGTACGCCGTCTAACAAATCGTTGTAAACGGAAAAAGCATCGTGAAACGTATAGCATGGAATCCGTAAAACTTTATGGTCGGTGAGGCAGGTGCTCAAAAAAGTATCTTCTCCCCTTGCTTTGGGCGGATTGAAAAATGGCTTTACGCGACTTGTATCCATCAGGTTTATACCCAGGTTTGATCCCGATATGAACTTGGCGCCGTTGATTTCCTCCACTTCTTTCACCGTATCCTCAATAAATACCTGAGGATCGGCATAGGTGACGCCGCCATCATCCATTAACCGCCTTATTTTATTCCATTCAAGAATGTCATTGCTGACAGCTTCTATAAATAATCGAAAATCGGATTCGGTTATCGTATCTCCAAAATCAATATGCGGTATTGGTGAAATATAGCCGCAATGCAGCCCATTCGTGAAGTCGGCTTTTTCGAGATGCTTTAGGTGGACAGCGAATATATCCTGCCCGCTCCACACGGGAAGATTGCGAGTCTTCGTTACGGCGATCGGATATTCATCGTCGTCCAAAAAAATCAAGCAGTCCATTTTCCTTTTTAAAGCGTTGTACAGGATTGCATTGCGATGTCCTGCGTATCCACTGTCAAAAATTAACGTCGCGTCTTTTCTGCTGACTATCTTTTGATTCTCCAGCATGGTAATTTCATTTTGTACCATGGACTTGCTGATAAAAAAAACGCTGTCTATTATATCCAGTATATCTGGCCTGATATTGACATAGTCATCTATTTGGGTATTGTTATATTCAAGATCATACGCTACAAAAAGATGCAGCTTTATCTTGTCCCTAATTGTAGAGCTGGTTTGTTTCCATCTATATACATATGTTTTCAAAACTTTTCTGAAATTCTTTCTTCCCGTCACAAAGCCAATACCCATATTGACAAGTTTTTGCTTATCCATAATTATCTCACCTTCTTTGTTTTCACCTCATTAGTTACTTCTGTTTGTTTATCGCCAGAAGCGAGTCATTATGAAATTTTATCATATAACCAATACAATACGTAAAATGCTCCCGCCTGAATTACTGTCGTATTTCTTTTTCGATCCATCTTGCATCCTGCATCTTACATTTTACGGACTAACGTTTTATACTATAACATCATAAAAAGCAGTCTAACAAAAAATCGGGTAAAATGAACGACAATATGCTTGATTTAAATTAATAAGAAAATGAAAGCAGGTGGCTTTTGATGAAAGTATTAGTTATAGGGTCAGGCGGGAGGGAACACGTGATAGTTTGCGCGCTCTCAAAGTCAAAAATATTTTCGGCGCATACTGATGACATTAAAAAGCATCTTCACGCTGCGCGGGGAAATGCCGGAATAGCTGAAAAAGCAAAATGTCACCCCGCTAATATCAATTCACCGGAGGAAGTTCTCGAGTTATGCAAAAAACTGGAAACAGACCTCGTAATCATAGGGCCTGAAGAACCTCTTGTCGTGGGAGTTCCTGAT
>WRBZ01000114.1 GCA_009784305.1 Synergistaceae bacterium | reverse complement strand
CCACACTCTCCTTAAAGGTTGCTATATATCGCGGGCTTTCCGTGTATTGCACGCCGCGCATGGAATAAAAGACTCCCCAAACTTCATTGTTGAAAAGAGACACCAGATCCACCGCAGGCGCAACTTTTTCTGCCAGTAATTCGCTGCCATCATCAACAACTTTTAAGTATCGCCACGTCACAAAAACGGATACCATAAACACTATCAATATTAACCCAAAGCCCAACAACAGCTTCATACTTATTTTGAGATTCCTCATAAATATCAATCCACCTTTCCAAATATTTTGAGACTGCATTTCACGTGAAAATTATCAGATATTCCTTTATTTGTCAAATACGATACGACTAACCAATTCTTACTTAAAAAATCTCTTAGATTATTTCTCCATTGAGGCACCAGTTTTCAGCGTTAGTTATTTTCACGCGGGCGAAGCTTCCCAGTAAAGATTCGTTTCCTTTGAGCAGGACGACTTTGTCCGTCGGCGTCCGCCCCTGGATCAGCCCTTCACCCTTAGGCGCATGATCGTCGAGAAGAATTCTGTACTCTTTGTATGTCAGCTTTTGATTTATCTCAAACGATATTTTATTCTGATGGGCATTGACACGGTTCAGTCTTTCCATTCTTACCTCAAGCGGCAGTTGATCCGGGAAACGGGCCGCAGCCGTTCCTTCACGAATTGAATAAGCCGCTGTATGTACCTGGTCAAAACGGACGCGGCTTAGAGCGTCAATGGATTGTTCAAAGTCCTGTTCGCTTTCTCCGGGGAACCCGACTATAAGGTCGCTCGTTATCCCAACTTCAGGAAGGCGCGCGCGAATTCTTTCAACAAGAGAGAAGTATTCCTCTCTCGTGTATTTTCTGTTCATTCTTTTAAGGACTTCATTGCTGCCCGCTTGGATCGGAAGGTTCACAGACGGGCATATTTTTGGCTCTTCCGCCATTGCCGTTATTATTCCGTCCGAAAAATCCTGCGGAAGTGAGGTCACAAAACGGACAAGCTCTATCCCTGGTATTTTCGCGACCGTTCCGAGCAGGGCGGAAAAGTTAGGATAGCTGTTCACGTTTTGCCCGAGTAGGGTTATTTCAATAACACCGTCGTCCGCAAGCATTTGCGCCTCTTTAATGATTTCAGGGAAAGGTCTTGACAAAAATCTGCCGCGCACGTAAGGCACTATGCAATAAGCGCAGAAATTATCGCAGCCGTGAGCTATTGTTATAAAAGCCCGCCAGCGGTTGAGCCGGGAATATGGAATATCTCCAAGTTCTATGTCGGTAAACGCCCTTGGATCCTCATCCAGAAGTATCACCCTGCCCTTTGTCCCCGCTGCCGCATCGGACAATGCGGCTTCAAGCCCATCGGGAACAAGCCCTATATGACGCGGTCCGGATACAAGGCGCACCCATGGATAGCGCTGCAGCATTTTTTTTCCGATATTCTGAGCAATACAACCGGTTACGGCAACAATAGGTCGCCTATGTTTCTCCCATGATGAAGAGAACCTGCCAAGCTCGCTCCATACTTTTTGTTCCGCTTTATCGCGAACGCTGCATCCTATGAATATTACTACGTCAGCGTATTCATCGCCGGAACACTCTGTCCAGCCTCTGTTTTTAAGCGCCGTCCTTAATTTATCGCTGTCATACACGTTCATCTGACAGCCGTATACTTTCATCGTAAAATTGACCATTATTACTGTTACACTCCTTTATCATCCTTCTGATATATAATAGCTTATTAGACAAACTACTACAATAAAAGGCGGTTATGGTATGGATAAATATATAATTGGATTGGTTCCCGGCCCTGTAAGCATCCCTGAGGAGATACGCAGGGCTTATCTTGCGGAATTCGGGAGCGCTGATCTTGAAGAAGAATTTTTTGAGCTGTATGAAAAAAATGAGCGCGCGCTTCAGAGTATCCTTGGGACGAAAAATCAGATAGCGATAATGTCCGGTGAAGGCATGTCAGTTTTATGGGGAGCTCTGAAAAGCGCAGCGGGGCGCGGCAGTAAATTGCTTTGTGTGGCTAACGGGCTTTTCAGTCTCGGTTTTGGAGAAATGGGGGCTGATATAGGGCTAAACGTTAAAACCCTTAACTTCGGCCTTAACGGTATCCCGGATTTTAATAAAGTAAGGGAAACAGCGCTCCGCTATCGCCCGGATATAATAACCGCAGTTCACTGCGAAACACCGAGCGGGACATTGACTCCTCTTAAGGAGCTTGGAGAGATTTCCAAAGAAGCAGGAGCAATTCTCATAGTTGATTTTGTGGCAAGCGGATGCGGGTGCCCTGTTGACGTTGATGATAACAATATTGATATAGGGTTGTTGGGCAGCCAGAAAGTCCTTTCAATGCCTCCGCACCTTTCGATCGCAACGGTGAGTGACCGCGCGTGGCAACGGATATCAGAAGTTAATTATGCGGGATATGACGCCTTGAAGCCATGGAAGGACGGCGTACAAAACCGATATCTTCCATATACGCATGACTGGCACGCCATGAGCGCGCTCGGAGTTTCGCTTGATATTATAATGCGGGAAGGAATAGAGAAAGTCTACGAACGCCATGAGCGTGCTGCAAAAGTCTGCAGGGATGGAGTAAAAGCTCTTGGTTTTGAACTTTTCCCGCAAAATGAGCTATTCTGCTCGCCGACGGTGACCGCCGTCAATGTCCCGCCAAATACTGACTGGAAGACTCTGAACGATAAACTGCGCTCGGAAGGGGTAGTTCTCGGCGGGAATTACGGTCCCCTCGCGGGTAAAGTGTTCCGGTTCGGGCACATGGGGGCGCAGGCTCAAGAAGGGCTGGTTATAAGTGCGCTAGAAGCGCTTAAAAGAGTTTGTTAAGAATCTTGTCAATAGTTGCTTTTGAGGTATAATTCAACACATGGGAAAAAGTAGTTTTATTTTTACGTTTTGATTCCAAACAAAAAATATGACAGAGAAGTGGTGATTATTTTCGTTCATACTTAACAAAACAATACCTGAAATAAGAACAAAAGCATTTTAAACAATAGCCTGGAATATGAATGATTATTTATCAAAAGAAATTCAGAAATATGAACAACAAAATATCAAAAGGAGGGTAAATCTATGAGTAATCAAATTAATCAAAACCGCACACATAAGGAAACCTTGAGCATCCTTCTTGGGGCAGCTTTCTTAATGGCGACTTCCGCTATTGGCCCTGGCTTCATAACGCAGACCACCGTTTTCACCGACCAGATGAAAGCTGCCTTTGCTTTCGCGATCCTTGCTTCCATCCTTATTGACATCGTCGTCCAGCTGAACGTATGGCGTATCCTTGCCATTTCGGGGCTTCGCGGACAGGACGTTGCCAATAAAGTACTGCCGGGACTGGGTTATTTCCTTGCTTTCGCAGTGGGATTGGGCGGACTGGCTTTCAACATCGGTAACGTTGGCGGCTGCGCGCTTGGCTTCAACGTCATTCTCGGAATGGATCTAACGACAGGAGCTATCCTGAACGCAATTATTGCCATCTTCATTTTCCTTTGGAAGGACCTTGGCAAAGCTATGGATAAATTCGCACAGTTACTTGGTTTCGTAATGATCGCACTGGTTGGCTACGTCGTCATAACCACCGCGCCGCCGTATACTGAAGCGATTAAGCAGACCGTCTTTCCATCTGAAATTCGTTGGCCGGTCGTCTTAACCCTTGTAGGCGGAACTGTCGGCGGATACATCACCTTCTCCGGTGCGCACCGGATCATTGATGCCGGCATTACCGGCAAGGAAAATATCTCCCGTATCAACATAGCGGCAACGAACGGAATCTGCATCACGGGCGTCATGCGCTTCCTTCTTTTCCTTGCCATCTTGGGCGTAGTTGTAACCGGGAATAAACTGGATCCCGATAACCCAGCAGCGAGCGCGTTTCGTATTGCATCCGGAGAAATCGGCTATCGGATGTTTGGCGTTGTACTCTGGGCAGCGGCAATAACGTCGGTAGTGGGTTGTTCCTACACCTCTGTATCCTTCTTGAGAACGCTCTTCACTTTCGTTGATAAATATCACCGCTTTTGGATAATTGGATTCATCCTTGCTTCTACGGCCATTTTAACCTTCATCGGACGGCCGGTTGTACTGCTCGTGCTTGCCGGTTCCATCAACGGATTGATCATGCCCCTCTCCCTTGGTACCATCCTCCTTGCCGCCCACCGAAAGGATATCATGGGGGATTACAAACACCCGATTTGGATGACCGCGCTTGGCTGGTGCGTGTTCTTCCTTACAGTTTACATGGGCTGGATAGCCTTACAGGGCTTGAGCAGCTTGATTAAATAGTGTCATGAAGCCACGTATCCTTAACGCAGGTGATAGTTGTATTGTCGTCGAGTTCGGCAACTCGAT
>WRBZ01000113.1 GCA_009784305.1 Synergistaceae bacterium | reverse complement strand
GAAGCGTTTTTCACCCTTCAAGTTGTTCTGCAGCGTGGCGAGCGAATCGTAAATCGATCTGCGGCTGTCGTGCAGGAAATCTGTGGAGACGACTTCCTCATCTGCATAGCCAAGTACGCCTTTCAGGTAAGTTTCGGACGCCTTTTTAATTAACGAGTCAATTTCCTCGATGCTCGTATCGCGACCCGCGCTGAAAGTAAGATCCACTACAGAAACGTTTGGCGTTGGAATACGGAAGGACATTCCCGTCATTTTCCCTTTGACTGCGGGAAGCACTTCTCCAACCGCTTTTGCCGCGCCGGTTGTAGACGGGATGATGTTTATGGCGGCAGCGCGCCCGCCGCGCCAGTCCTTTTTGGAAGGTCCATCGACGGTTTTCTGAGTCGCGGTATAAGAATGAATAGTGGTCATCAGGCCCGTTTCAACTCCTATCCCTTCCTTTAGCAGCACGTGTACTATGGGGGCGAGGCAGTTCGTCGTACAGCTTGCGTTGCTCACGATATCATGTTTTGAAGGATCGTATTCGTTCTCGTTCACGCCTATTACTATAGTCTTCACATCGCCTTTTCCCGGCGCCGATATCAGAACTTTATGCGCTCCCGCGTCAAGGTGTCCCTTTGCTTTTTCCGATTCAGTGAACAGACCTGTCGATTCTATGACGTAATCAACGCCAAGCTCCTTCCATGGCAGCTCCGCCGGAGATTTTTGCGCGAGGACGCATTTTATCTTATGCCCGTTGACCACAAGCACATCTTCTCCATCGCACGCTATGTCCGCTTTCATCTTGCCATGCACCGAGTCATACTTGAGCTGATACGCGAAATAATCAGCTTCCGTTGAAATATCAGCGACTGCGACTACCTCAACTTCCTTGCCAAGCATTCCCTTATCCACCATAGCCTGAAAAACAAGGCGTCCAATCCTGCCAAACCCATTGATTGCTACTTTGACTGCCATAGAAATCTCCCCCTTAATATGCGTTTTATATAAAATTTTCACCCTAAATTATAGCATTACGATATGAGCCAGCTTTTACAGAAAAGACCCGCGAACGCTCCGAAAAGTATTATTAACTGAGGATATTTGCGGCAGAATTCAAGTTTCAGCAAGGTCACGCATAGTATCAATATCCCCCAAAGAACCGGCTGCGGTAATATTGGTTTCGCAAGGGTGAAAAAAGCCGAGAATACAAGTCCTGCCACCGCAGGCCGCATGGCTTTCTGAAAACTTTCCACATTTGAGCGCAATTTCCCTGATGAACGTTCAATTAAGAACAGTATGAACATCAGCAGGAGGATTGGCGTTATGACCAGCGCCGCCGAGGCGAAAAAAGCCCCCCAAAACCCCGCGATCTTATACCCGACAAAAGTCGCGGAGGTAAACGCTATTGGCCCCGGAGTCATCTGCGCGAGTGACACCACTTCCGAAAACTCCTGTAAGGTAAGCCAATCTCTTGTTATACATAATTCATACTGAATGAACGGTAACGCCGCAAGCCCTCCGCCGAACGATCCCAGCGCAACTTTCACGAACACCAGTATTAGAGTTAATATGACCGACATATCAAAACTCCAGCTTCCTGAGCCAGAACATCAGCAGAGCTCCGGCGCAAAGCCCTATAAAAGGGTGGACATCAAACGCGACAATAAGCGACGCAGTTGCTATAAATGAAGCGATCTCCCGCCACCCTGTCATCACGCTTGTTTTGATCATCTTAAAGAGCGTTTTGCCTATAACAGCCACGACGCCTGAAGCGGCTCCCAGAAAAAATGCGACTAATAAAGGCGTTCCCATATGTTGGAGCAGTATCCCCGACAGTAACAGAATCGATAAAAACGGAGCGGTAGCCGTGCCGAGCACGGCAATGAAAGCGCCCATATTTCCGCGTATGCGTTTTCCGACCAGATATGAAAGGTTTGTTGCTATGGGACCCGGTATAGCCGTTGCCATCACTATATCATCCGCAATTTGATCGTCGGTGAAAAGACCGGTAGCGCGCATCTCGGATTCGATAACCCCGAGCATGACTATCCCACCGCCTATGGTAAAGGCGCCTATCCTCAGAAAGCGCGTATATAATGAATACAGTGAAATATTACTGTTTCCTACAGGCTCATTGTCATTTACCATAGCGCGCCATAAGTAACTCGTCGGCATACACTCCGTTGCGGATAGCTGCGTTTTTCTTAGTCCCCTCCACTACGAATCCCAGTTTCCGGTATAAGGCTATCGCCCTCTCGTTTTCGACAAAAACGCACAACTCAACCCGCTTTAGTTTCAACCAATTATCTGCTATGTCCAGAATAGCTGTCATGAGAGCTTTTCCGATGCCCTTCCTTTGATAGTCCGCGTGAACCATGATTCCGACCCCAGCCATATGGCACGTGCGCGGTTTGGACGATACATTAAGTCCAGCACATCCCACAACAGTTCCGTTCAATTCAGCAACCAGCAGATGATCATTGGTAGTGAGCGTACGTATGAAAGCCTCAGTATCTGATACCCTTTCGCTGGCTATTCCCAGAATATCTTCCCTGACACCGCTCATTATGCGCATTCGGTTTATATCCACGGCGTCCTCGACTCTTATTGGCCTGATTATCATATGAAAAACTCCATAAATATCAGACGATTTTAATAAGGTGGAATTTTTTCTTCCCAAGCCGCGCAAATATGTATTTACCGTGAAGCAGGAATGCATTATCGACTTTTGCGCCCTCATCGGCTATTTTGACATCGTTGAGCGTCACTCCACCTTGTTTTATGAGCCTTTTCACTTCCCCCTTGCTTTCGCACGCTCCCGAAGCTGAAAGTATATCGGTGACCTGACATGGGACTTCACACTCTACTTGTGAGTATGGAACTTCCATGCTCAGGAGCATGAGCATTTCTTCATCAAATTCCGTGCATTTAACGGCAAATTCCGTGCCGAAAAGTGTTTCACTTACACTCGCTGCTTTTTTTGCGATGCTTTCGGAATGAACAAGTTTTGTCACCTCGTGCGCAAGTATCTTTTGAGCCGCGCGTTTCTCCGGATTCTCGTTGTGTTCGACGGCTATGATATCTATTTCCTCAAGCGGCAGGAAAGTAAACAATTTGAGCAGTCGCGCCGCGTCCGCGTCCTCTGTGTTTATCCAGAACTGGTAAAAACGGTATGGGCTTGTACGCGCAGGGTCGAGCCATACAGCTCCTTCTTCCGTTTTGCCGAACTTTGTCCCCGACGATGTGAGGAGCAACGGCTGTGTCAGTCCGAACGCTTCGCCTCCGACCGTGCGGCGGATATAATCGGTTCCGGCGATAAGGTTCCCCTGCTGGTCGTTTCCGCCCATTTGTACACGGCAGCCGTATTCATTGAACAGGTGGGCAAAGTCGTAAGACTGCAGGAGCACATATGAGAATTCTGTATAGGATATACCTTTATCGGGGTCTTCGACTCTGTTGCGTATGTATTCCCTGGCGAGGAGGTTATTTACTGAAAAATATTTTCCGACGTCGCGCAGAAAGTCCAAATATGAAATTTTCGAAAGCCAGTCATAATTATTGACCAGAAGCGCCGAATTTTCGCCGCAGTTGAAATTGAGAAGATGCGCGAGCTGTTTCTTCACGTTTTCAATATTTTTTGCCATTACCTCAAGCGTAATTAAATTGCGTTCCTTACTTTTTCCGGAAGGGTCGCCTATGAGCCCCGTTCCTCCTCCGGCTAAGGCTATAGGCCTGTGTCCCAATCTCTGAAGCCACGCAAGTCCCATGAGCGGGATAAGATGCCCTACGTGAAGGCTGTCCGCAGTCGGGTCAAAGCCCACATAAGCCGTTACCATTTCGGAACGGAACACCTCAGAGAGCTTTTCAGGGCTGCTGCACCATTCTATATATCCTCTTTTACTGAAAACCTCGTATACATCTTTAAACAAATTAAACTCACCCCTTATTTTTCAAACCTCTGGTTCCTGAGCCCATCGCGTTTGTAAATAATGTATATTCACGGTCAAAATAGAGCGTTAACTCTTTAGTAGGACCGTTTCTATTCTTGGCTATGTTGAGAGACGCCTCGCTGTTGTTCTCCGGATTTGGTTCCCCGCTGTAATAATCAGAACGGTAAAGCATCATCACTACATCCGCATCCTGCTCTATCGCTCCCGAATCACGGAGGTCCGATAACAACGGTTTCTTTTCCTGGCGCGATTCAACGCCCCTTGATAACTGTGAAAGCGCGAGCACCGGACAATCTGTCTCTCTGGCTACTGCTTTAAGCGTCCTCGATATTTCCGCAACTTCCTGCTGCTTGTTATCATAACTTCTTGTGCTGGAATGACTCATCAACTGTAAGTAATCCACTATTATAAGTCCAAGGTCGTCATGCTTCGACTTGAACCTCCG
>WRBZ01000112.1 GCA_009784305.1 Synergistaceae bacterium | reverse complement strand
TACATGCGGAAACCGGCGACCATCGAAACGTTCCGTGACTGTTTAAAATCGTTCCTGTTTCAAGAACACGAAGGCCGTATGACGGAATATGGGCTGAACAATGCGGAACTGGAAGCGGCGAAAACGTTGCGGGATATGAAATACGCGGGATGGGACTGGAATTATGGGCAATCTCCCGATAGCAATATTCGTAAAAAACGGCGAATCGAAGGCTGCGGAACAATCGAAGTGTATATGGACGTGGAAAAGTTCACGATACGCCGGCTTACGTTTCATGGCGACTATTTCGGCCATGAGGACTCCGCTTTGCTGGCGGAGCAACTCATCGGATGTCCGCTGGATGAGGAGGCGTTACGTCGCCGGCTGTCCGGGCTTTCCATCAGCAGCTATTTTCACAATATATCGGCAGATCAATTGATTTCGCTGCTTCTGTGTTAGGACGTTGTTTGATATATAACAGAAAAGCGCGTACCTTATTTCTTTATGTACACCGAGTTTCTGTTGTTTTCCCCAAGCAACTCCGGAATTCTGATGTCAAATGACGTCAGAAGGGATTCAAATTGATTTTTTCTTCTCTTATCCACTATTAGAAACACTCTGGCATGATTGTCCAAGAATTCTTTTAATTTATCAGGTTTAAAAAACCACATAGGGTCAGTTTCCTGAGCAGCTCCGAACCTAAGCTCTCCAAGCCAATCTATCAAGACAATTCTTTGTTTCAGATAAAACGGCAAGCCCTGATCATAATCCCATATTTGAGCTACAAGGTCTCCTTCTATTCTATATTCAGATATCAACTGAGCTGTATCATACGCGCTGCGAGTCTCTCCCATCAGGAAAAATCCTCGTTTTGCTGAAGCGGAGAATAACAGGGAAAGCAAAAGCATTCCGAATACAAATAGTTTTATATTTTTCTTTTTTACGTAATGAAATCCAATGACAGGAAACGCTAAAGATACTATTCCCAACGGTATAGTGTAAGAGTAAAGTTTTAGAATACCGATTTCATGTCTGTCAATGAAAGGGTAAACCATTGACGCCGCGAAAATTAAAACAAAAAGCGGAGTTCCCCATAAAAGCATTCTTTTAGCTAAGTCTGCATCCTCATTATCGAGCATTTTATTGAGAAAAGACGCAAAAATGATGGCAATTGGCGGCAGAACAGGCACAATATAAGGGATAAGTTTCGAACTGGACAGTGAAAAGAATATGAATATTATTAAAATCCAAAGGTACAAAAAAATTAACGCCCTTTTTTCACCTTCATCTTTTATATTTCTAATACCAAAAAGCTGTTTTAAAGCGTTTGGAATAAATCCTGCCCATGGAATGACTCCCAATATCAGAATAGGTATAAAAAACCATAGAGGCTGGTACCTGTCATGCATTTTTGTAGCATAGCGAAGAAAATGTTCCTGAATGAAAAAGAAATAAAAAAAATCTCTGTTTGCAATGCACACGGCTATAAACCAAGGTAACGAAACTATAAAGAATAGGATTATCCCCACCCGGTTAGTAAGAATTTCTTTAAATAATGACCATTGCCTGGTCAAGACTATATACCAAAAGACAACAGCTCCGGGTAGGACTATTCCGATAAGTCCCTTGGAGAGAAGCGCCAATGCCATACCGGCGTAAAACAGCCAATAACGTTTAAACCAAAACCCAGCAAGCGATAATGTTATAAAAAATGATAACGTCATGTCAATTATATTGATCTGTCCAATCGCAAGGTATAAAAGCATTGTAAGCAATATGACAGAGGAAATGACAGCTGTATTATGACAATATATTGATTTAGCGAGCATATACGTTAATAAAGCTCCAAGGATAGCTATAAGCGCTGTAGGGAAACGCGATGCAAATTCGTTTTCCCCAAATACTTTGAAAGATAAAGCGTTCATCCAGTAAAAGAGCGCAGGTTTTTCAAAATATTTTACATAGTTAAGCTTTGGGGTATTGTAGTCTCCCCTTTCGATCATTTCACGCGGAATTTCGGAATATCTGCCCTCGTCAGGTTCAAGCAAAGGGTATGATCCGATGCCATAAATATAAAGAGAAATGGTCAGTCCCATTAACAACAGTAATATAAAATATTTTTTATCAATAGTTTTTTCTATTTTATTCACCCTTCCATTGATACAATATAAAAAACTTTGGGACAATCAAAAAGAAGCTGATTCACACAACAATCCATTGCAAATTAACAAACCACATAACGCATTTATATGGCTTTTAATGGATTTTCTTCTCTTTTTGCTCCCGAAGAAAAGTTATTGTTCAAAAGTGCGGCTCTTTAATGCAAAAAAGGGCGGCAAAAGCCGCCCTCTGAATCTCAATAAATTACCACGCTAATATCTCTCTGTAGAACCGGATACTATTGCTGTGGATATAGAGGTAAATAGTATTTCCAGGCGGGCACGTGATCACAGCCTGGCTGTTATGACTGAACTCGTTCATAGAGTGGATGTTACCGTTGCCGGGATTTGGCAGCTGATTGAAAGCTATAGCGCCGAAGCTGCCGCCTGTGCCGTTGAATGTGATTACAATCTTGCCGTCCACTAATTTAACAAGCGCATTACCTACCAGTCTGTTTCCATTCCCCACAACCATATCGAGTACAACGCCTTTTTCAAGATCGGCCCTGTCCAGCTTAGCGTAATTGAAGTGGTTGCTGTTCGGCACGATAAGGGGGTTTTTGCTATCGTTGGTCGCGGTCACAGAGCCGTTTCCAGGGCCGAGAATCGGTGTGTTGACGACAGTCTTATTGCCATTTGCGTCCGTTCCTCCAACCCATACAACCTCAGCCACACGCGGGTTTTCTACTGATTGACGGATTTCAAAGAAGATACCGTTCGCGTATTGCTGTTCTATGCTCCATACTCCGTGCGGCCTCTCGACGAATTTATAGCTTCCGAGTTCAAGATCCGGTGTGATGACGCTGCCTTCCACGTCAGTAACAAACGGCGCGTCAACGTCATTGACCATGTGCCATATGCCTTGATCCAGCTTGTACAGGTCAAAGTAGAACACATATCCTCCCAATGAAGGAGCAACGTTGTTGTACATGCCGCCAAGTATTACTTTGTTGAAAGATACTGGGCATTCCGGAAAACCTTCGTCTTCTTTCGTCTTGTTGTTGAAGACAAGTTTGCCGTAAACCGGGACTAACTGAGGCTGACACTTAACAAAATCGTGATCTTCATCATGCTTGTCACAGACAAGGAATATGACGTCAGCGATTTCGCCGTTGCTAATTTGAAAATCTTTGTAGTTATCAAAGACATCATATACCATATCCTCAGCGTCGGGCACTCCCTTAATCGCGGCGGTCCCAGCTTCTACTGCCGCCCAGTTTATATTATCGAATGCTTCAGAGCCAACATCGATAGCTCCTAACAGCGCCCAGGTAATTATCTGGACGACAGGCCTGATATCGTTTAAGTCGCCGTATTTCTCATACATATAGTTATATGCTTTCAAGAAATCTTCGCGGGGAACGTCATTGGGCATGTCTTCAATAGAGACCAGATAGCCGGAGCAGCCCACGCCACCCTCTCCAGCGAAGTTAGTGGAGCATGCATTGGCGCAGATTGACGGATATTCTATGCCAGTTTCGGCGTTCTTTACCCCAATGTAGAATATGTCGCCAGTGTTGTTAAGGCCTTGATATCCCAGTGTATAGCCTCCGCCGTAACCATTGACGACGGTGTAGAAAGCCTTATAGTCGAAATCGCTGATGTTGATTAGGTTGCCGTTTTCGCCGACTTCGATTAACAACGGATCGACAACGTCGAAAATCTCGGCTGCCTTACCTTCGAGCACTTCGACAATTACATACCAGCCAGGTTTGAGTTCAAATGGAAGAAATTCGATAAGGCCCTCTTCGGCAAGTACACCTGTGCTGACAGGCACAGCAGTTTCATCGTAATTCCCTTCTTCATCCGCTTCGTAAACTAAAAAGCTAACTGATGCAAGAATTTCATAAAGTTCATCGAATGTAAGGGTTTCATCTTCGATTACTACTTTCCATGCCCATTCTCCAAAAGGAGTGCCGTTAACGTGTTTTTCCAGGGTTAATTTGTATTTATCGGGTTTAACCCTGTTGCCAAACTCGACGATGTGTCTGGTGTCGGCGGCGGCGCTTAAGCTAACCTCGTAGGCGGTTTCGTAAACTTTATTGAAGAGGACTGCCTTTCCCTTTACGGGCTTATCAACGCCATTAACCTTGCTGTAGGCATACTCAAATTTCTCTTCGTCGATGATTTCAGCAACTGTGACTTTTTTGCCCTTCGCGGCAGTGTTAAAATCACTAATCTTGATTTCATTCACGCCAAGCTTAAGCCCGGTGAAGTTTATCAATGCTGTGAGTTCAGCGTC
>WRBZ01000111.1 GCA_009784305.1 Synergistaceae bacterium | reverse complement strand
ATCCCGGAATGGGCTGATCTTGTCTTAAATACAGGATGTACCCTATTTCCAAATGGGCTGACAACTTGCCCGGATAGCGGCCAATCCAACATGCTCCCTGTTGCTAAGTAAGTATAATCTGTTCGTTTAGGCGCGTTGGGATTCTGGGTTTCCACCGCAATACGCTCCCTTTTTCTCCTCATCAGGTCGGCTACAGTTCTTCCTATTTCGCGCTGAGCAGCTTCAGCATCTCTGGCGGCTTGTTCCTGCAGAGCTTTTTGTTTGCGTACGTCCGCGAGAAACTTATTTGTAGCTGAAATAGCATTATTATATTCTAATTGTTTATTCTTTAATTTATCCGATTCGGATGTAAGTTCCTCATTGTTTTTTGTCAAACGTTTATTATTTTCCAATAATAAACTCTCATGATCCAACAGCTCATCAATAAGTCTTTGGTCTTGCACCGACAGTTTTTCTAACAGATAAATCGAATTCATAACATCATGAGTACTTTCCGCCGAGAAGAATACTTTCAAATTCTCCGCGTCGCCATAACGGGAAATATTTATCAATCTGAGTCTAAGTTGAGCAACTAACTGATCTACCTTAGCGCGGGTCTCCATGATATCTTTATTGAGCTTATCTATATCAGTTCTAAGTTTTTGCGTTTTTAATGAAATAACCTTATTTTGCTGCTGAAGAATTGCTGTATTTTCTTGAAGTTTCGACAATTCTCCAAGAACCGTTCTTTCTTGGGTTCCAATTTGCTGAGCTTTTCGGCGGTGATCATCGATCTTACGCTCCAAATCTCTCATTCTGACCTCTTCCGCCGCTATTTCCTTGTCAATATCGGACTTTTCCGCAGCGAACACTTTAACGCCCGAACAAACTGAAATAATTATTATCAATAAGGTTAGTAAAATTCTTTTATTCACATCCAAATTATATCTCACCCCGTCCTTAAATAGGCTTAGTAGTTACAGAGATATAGCGCGAAACTGAAATATAGCTGCAGATCCACCCAACCCCGATCCCAAATAGGATAAGAAGCATATAGAATCTCAATAAAACTGGAACTTCAACGATAAGCGGCAGGAAAGGCAGGGCTTCCTGTAGAATTTTCACCCCTGATCCATATAGATATATGAGTCCAAAAACCGCCAGCAAGCTTCCCGTTCCTGAAATTATAATTCCCTGCAATATAAAAGGATACGCAATATAACCATGAGTAGCTCCAATAAGCGACATTATAAAAATTTCATCTTTCTGAGAAAACAAAGATATGCGTATTGTATTAAATATGACCAGAGAAGTTATGAACAAAGCCAAGATTAACATGGTCACTACTCCGCTGTTAGCTAAATATGAAATTCTTTCCAATCTTCTTATATATGCTCCTGCATAAACTACATCTTCCACTTCCTGCATTGTATTAAGAGCCTTTGCTAAAATATCAGTATCGCCAATACTGCGGACTCGAACTTGAAGGCTCCAAGGCAACGGGTTTTCACCTATTAGTTTTGTCGCGTGAGACTGGCGTCCCAAACGTTCTTCAAGTTTTTCCAGCGCTTCTTCCGGAGATATTGACTTTACGTCCGAAACCCAATTCATTTTTTTTACTTCATCAACCACGTATTCAACATCTGCATTTTTTTTCAAATATACTTGTATCAACAAATCATTCTCTAATTTATGCATTAAATGCCTTACATTCATTGACGCCATGGATATTATTCCAAGCAGCCAAAACATTGCGGCTGCTGTAATAAGGGTTAGTAAGCTTAATACCCATTGACGCCTTAAAAGGCGAAACGTATTATCGATAACATAAATTACCGCTTCCATTATCAATTACCAATCCTTGCATCGCGTGTTACAAAACCTGACTGCAGCTCTATCAATCTGCAATGATGATCTCTTACAGTATTGGAATTATGAGTTGCCATTATGACCGTGATTCCGGAAGCGTTTATATTCCAAAATAAATTCATAATATCCTCCGTAGTTTTCGCATCAAGGTTTCCTGTAGGTTCATCGGCAAGTATGAGAGCAGGGGATTTTGCTAAAGCGCGAGCTATCGCGACTCGCTGTTGCTCCCCTCCTGAAAGCTGAGGAGGGTAGAAAACTCTGCGGCGCCACATTCCTACCTGGTCGAGTACCTTATTCGCGCGAGCTTTAACGTAACGATGAGGTATGCCCATAGCTTCAAGAGCAAAAGCCACATTTTCGTATGCAGTAAGCTTTGGGATGAGTTTTAAATCCTGTGATATGGTTCCAATATCCCTCCTGTAAAAAGGAATATCAGCCTTATTGATTTTACCAAGATCGACATCTCCGACTACAATCTTTCCACGCGTTGGAAGAACTTCTCTTGTAATCAAGCGGATCAATGTAGATTTTCCCGAGCCCGATTTGCCCATAAGATAAACGAATTCTCCTTTTTTAATAATGAGGTTGACATTATCCAAAGCAACAATATCAGGAGCAAATATTTTAGTCACAGAAATCAGGCTAATTTTCATAAACTTACCACTTTCTTCGCGTAACGGCTAAATTTTGCTGTCACCATATCTCTTACGTTCTCTATCGAAACAGACGCCACCTCAGGCTTTATGAGCGCTTCTTCCTTATTCCAAACCGGGATTCCCCAGCGTTTGGCAAAACAAAAAACTTTGGGGTCATACGCGAATAGCATTTGCTTTAATCCATACAATAAAGATATTAAAGAAAAGTGAAGCCTTATCCCTATTGCTTCCACGGATTTGCTCCATAATTCGCACGCTTCATCCCAATTCTTAACTAAAATGATATCACTGAAATTTATTTTATATTTACTTTGCGCAGATTTTATGAATGTATAATCGTCAGGAGACATCGCGACTCCTATACACGGGTAACTGTTATTATTTAAATAATCCCTGACGGACAGAATAAACCCATTTGTCTCTTTCCAATTTCTGAAATTAACTAAAATATATGAGCCGCTTGACTTAATATCTGGGTTTAAACTAAATACCAAATCTTCACCGATTTCTGATTCAAGTCCCAGTTCATCCGCTATTTTTTGGGAGCTTTCATCCCTTACCTCTAAGACCTTACATTTTGATAGAGCCGCTTTAGTCAAAAAGCGGCTTAATTTTCCGGAAAACGGGCCGATCGATTGACCTACTGCCCAAGGAACAGCCCCTGCAGCGCTTGCCATTTCTATTATGCTCCAATAATAAAAGCATGAACGCAGGCTTGTGACATTCTGAAATATCCCTCCCCCTCCCATCAGGAGAGTTCTGCTTTCGCGCAAAACGCTCCAAATTTTGGGGAAATTCCACCGGTTTACATAACTGACGCTCAATTTGGAATAAAAATCTGATGAAGCTGTCAAAACAATTATTTTATCCCGTGATATCCCATATTTTTCAAGCTGGTTTATAGCAGACAAGGCAAGAAGCTCATCTCCCAAGTTTCCAAAACCATAATACCCGAGAAGGGTAACATCCCACTTATTCTTCATTAATCAAATACGCTTTTGAATCTATTATAAAAAGGCATCAAGCAAAAATGATATACAGCAGTCGATAAAACCCCTATTAAAATACCAAGCCAAAGCCCATTGGCTTGCCTGATAAGGATAAAAAACAGTGGCGTATGGAAGTGGCAAAAGCTATTAACTAAAGAAGAAAAGCCTATAACAACACCCAAACGAAGCGCTTCCCTATAATGCACCCACATTCCTTTTCTGATCACATAATAGTAAAAGACCAAGCATGGAAATCCCAGCAAGATCTCCTTGTTTCTTGGCCTCGCAATGAGGGCCCTTTCCAAAAATTCACGCGTCATTGCCTCTATTCCGGGAACAATCATGACATTATCGCTCCTGAAAAGAATTATTCCAGCACCGGCTACAAGTATTCCCGCCATAAAAAGCTCACCCCACGATGGCGATCGGGATAGCATGTCGCGTAAAGACTCAGGATGGATACGTTTGTGAAGGTCATACAGAAGTACCAACATAGGAGGTATTATCAGCGTCATCTTCACTCCTGAGAATACCTTAATGCGAAGCATATATGACGGATCACTGAAGAGCGCGGCAATCGAAAGCCCTCCAACAACAGCTATGACAAATCCTTTGAGGATCGAAAACAGATTAGTTCTCTCGGGGTTCATTGCCACAATGGAAGCTTCAGCCACTATAAAAACAGCGGCAAACGCTCCAATCAGTACTGTGATCCTTTGAGAATACAACATCGCGGGAAGCAAAAGAGCTGCGCAAAACACAAACAATGATACTAACCTTATGTTGCAATTTTCATCATCTTTATCTGTGTAAAGTCGCGCGCAATAACTGAATAAAGTATATAAAAACATCAAACCGCACGCTAGTATCCCATAGATGGAATTATTCCAGCTTACTCCTTCGAAAGCTTTCTCTATTTTTTTAACCGTGAATCCACGAGCGGTCAACCCGCCCTTTAGTTTCTTT
>WRBZ01000110.1 GCA_009784305.1 Synergistaceae bacterium | reverse complement strand
TATACCTTCACTTACTTCAATGAAGGATAAAGAGCGCCTTTTTTCAGCGGCTGGGGAAGGCGTCGAACTTGGCGCCTACAGTTTTGATAAGTATAAAACAAAAAAAGATGACGAAGATAATAAACGCAAGCTTGAAAATGTTTACATCGCGGGCGCAAAAAACGAATCATTGAGTAAAGGAATAATTGTTGCCTGCTCACAGAATTATGCAAGAGATTTAACCAATGAGCCGGGTAATGTCATTTATCCACAAACGCTTGCGGAATGTGCGAAAAAACTGGCTGATCAATTGGGGCTTGATTGCGAAGTTTGGGATGAAAAAAGAATAATCAAGGAAAAGATGGGTTGTCTTTACGCGGTTGGAGCTGGGTCAAAGAATCCGCCGCGCTTTATACATCTCACATATCGCCCTGCAGGGGTCAAGAAAGCCAGAAAAATCGCCATAGTCGGAAAAGGGCTAACTTTTGACAGCGGAGGGCTAGATATAAAGCCACCCGAATTCTTAAGGACCATGAAAGGCGATAAATCAGGGGCTTGTAATGTTCTTGGGATCATGCGGGGAATAGCAAAACTGAAACCGAAAGTTGAAGTTCATGGAATAATCGGCGCTGCAGAGAATATGCCGGGAGGAGCCAGTTTTCGGCCGGACGATATTCTGACGGCGCGCAACGGAAAAACCATCGAAATTGACAATACGGACGCGGAAGGAAGGCTTGTTCTTGCGGACGCTCTTTGCTATGCGTCGGAGCTGAAGCCTGACGTGATAATAGACATGGCGACGCTGACCGGAGCTTGCGCTGTAGCGCTGGGCTCATACAGGGCGGGACTTTTTTCAAATGACGACGATCTTGCCGGTGAAATTCTGTCGGCATCGGAGGCTTGCGGAGAGAATCTTTGGCGCTTGCCTGCGGAAGATGAAAAAATATCGGAATCTATGAAATCTCCTATCGCCGATATGGTTAATTGCGGGAACAGATATGGGGGCGCCACATTTGCAGCTATATTTTTGAAAGAATTCATCGGAGAAGCAAAGAAAGGAAAAAAAATCCCCTGGGTTCATTTGGATATTGCCGGAGTGGATTTTTTCAAAGAGGAAACTTCAATTTACGCAAAAGGGGCAAGCGCGTTCGGCACCCGTACCTGCCTTGAGTATATTATGAAACAATAGTAGGGGCGGCATTGCTCCATTTTTCAATTCGTTAAACGGGACATCAAGGAGGCCATCCACTTTAATGTCCCGCTTTGTTTTTCATTGTAAATTGTAAATTAGTGTCTAACATTCCTAATAATTTACAAATGGTTTTAATCTTATTTTTCCGGATTTTACGGAGTCCAGTATAATCGTGCAGTTGTCAATTTTTGTGAATCTGGTTAATGCTTCCTTATAATCCAAATCCGGATTGATTTGAATCATAATATTACTGATCGCTTCCGCCAAATGGCGGGGAGAGAAACTGAGCCACATCAGGGCTTCTTCGGGAGGTTCCGGCAGGTCGGAATTCCCGTTATTATCTATATTGCGTCTGTCAATTACGCCTGTTTCAAGGTATTCATTTGTCTGGGAAAGCCACAGAGATAACGGCGCGTGCGAGTAATATCCATTGCTGGAAGCTTCAAGATCGTATTTTTTATCGAATATATCGTAAATAAAATCAAAAAGAGCTTGTTTTGCGGCGTTGCTTTTTAAATGAAACCTTGTCAATATTGCAGGGATCGATATTCCATCCCACAAAGCGCTTCCCGAGCTGATAGTCGCGTACAGTTCCCCCTTCATTGACCTGAGCGCTGAAGCTATGTTTCTGTTTTTTGCGTTTTTGCTGATGAACACTTGAATCTGCGGAACCAATTCAAAAAGCGTGATATTGGAAGCTAAGCGGGCGTAATTCAACCCCTTGATAAAAGGAAAGCTCTTTATTTTAATTGGCGTCAGGTCAATCATCCATGTTGCAGGTATGATTGATTCAATGTTCAGCATGTCGAAATCCATAATATATTCATTGTCATTTTTTGAAAGTTCTGCTTTAAAGTGAACTGGTATATTTGGCGTGTGCATGAATTTGGAAATCAACCCCGCGTCGCTTGCTAAAATCCTGCCTTCTAAATCTCTTTCTCCGGGTTTAGGCAATACCCTCGCTTTGCGGGTGTGCATCTGATTCACGCGGTCAACAACCTGTTGGGCATCAGGAGTATATGCCCTGAAATTCCATTCATCGTTGTCGGTAGTTGCTGTTATTCTGTTCATCTTTGCATTTTGCCAGAATATGAATAAAACAAACCTTTCATTTATACCTGTTATTTCCGGGTATCCGTTAAATTCGCAGTATAAATAAGGCAAATTTTCAGGAAGCTCGAACAATGACAGTGAAACATCGTCACTGCTCTTAAAGTGCATAGCGACAAATGTAAAAATACTCAAAACTACGGTAAATAAGGCAAATAAAATGAAAAACTTGCCGTATTTCAACTCAAATCAATTCCCTTTTTTTCTGAAAATAAGATTTCATCGTCCATGCCATGATATAAACCGGAGGGATCAGATAAAGAGTTAGAATTCCTCCGCCAATCATCCCTCCTATCATAACAATTGCCATCGGAGCCCTGTCCGCCGCTCCTGCGCCAGTAGTCATCGCCATAGGGGCAACTGCTATCAATGTAGTTATAGTAACCATGAAAATGGGTCTGAAGCGCGTTTTTGACGCTTCAAGTATAGCTTTTACAAAATTTACCCCGCTGCGGCGGCGCATTTCCGCGAAGTCAGTTATAACTATAGCATTATTAACTGAGAGTCCCACCAACATTATTATTCCCAGCAAAGAAAAAACCGAAAATGTAGTTCCCGCTGCCAGCATCATTGGTATTATTCCGGTTATCGCGATTGGAACACTCAATATGATTATTAACGCGAAAAGATATGATTCGAGCAGGCCGGCTATTAACAGGAATGTTACGCTGGTTGCCATTATGAATGCTATGAGAAGCCGCTTAAAATTATCTTGGATGCTTTTTATTTCTCCTCCATATATGAATCTATATCCCATCGGAAGCTCTATTGAATCCAGTCTTGAAGAAAGATCTGTAAAAGCGTCTCCAACAGTGTATCCGCTGCTCACATTTGCATCGACGGTTATTGTCCTTTGGCGGCTTTCCCTGGTTATCATAGTTGGTCCCATTCCTATATCTATGTTCATCAGTTCATCAAGGGGTACAAGCCCTCTCGGCGTCCATATCGGCACGGTTGCAAGCTTTATGGCGTTATTTCTCCACTCAGGCTCCAAAATAACTATGACATTGTACTCGTAACCCATATTACGAAAAAACCCAGCCTTATACCCAGTAACAAAACCATTCGCCTCATCAGCCACATTAACCAGTGAAACGTCAAGTTCCGACAATCTGTTAAAACGTGGCGAGAAACGAACTTCTTCTCTTCCTAATCTGAAATCTGTGTCAATATCAACAAGGCCTGGAGTATCCCGCATAGCTGACATCACTTGTTCCGATATTCTATTTAAGCCATCTATTTCAGGCCCTGCAATGGACATGCGTATCGGTTTTCCCCAGCCTCCTATACCCCGGCTTGAACGCACATTTACTGATATATCTGTATCGGGCAGAGCCGCGAACTTTGTTCTCCATTCTCCTATTATTTCAAACGCGGACGGGCGATCTTTCGGGTCAATAAGGTAAACGTTTACACGGCCCTGATTTGCCACTGTCCATCTTCCTCCGCCTCCCGCTGTCGCGCTTACTGCCCTCACATACGGGTTCGCCTTAACATGTTCTTCTATTTCTCTGACAACAGAGTCCGTAGCTTCCAAAGAAGCTGTGCTTGATAAAGTTACTGCTATCGATATTTGCCCTTCATCCTGCCTTGACATCATTTCAAAACCAACTTGGGGAATTGTCATAACTGCAGCTACAGTAAGCGACACAAATAGTATCAGTGTTAAAAATGGGTGTCTGATTGCTTTGTGTACAAGCGTGTAATTCATTTTGCTTAAGTCGTTGAAAAGATATTGCCACCATCCGGTTGATAATCTCGCCAGGGGAGATATTTTGTTTTGTGAACCGCCCCAATATGTCGCGATCATGGGCGTAAGGGAGAATGACGCATATAAAGAAATAATGGTTGAAAATACGATTGTGAGCGCGAATTGATTAAAGAAAGATCCTACCATACCTCCCATAAAAGCTACCGGGATAAAAACCCCAAGATTTGTCGCAACATTAGCGATTATTGCAACCGCTATTTCAGCAGCCCCTTTTTCTGAAGCTTCCGCCGGATCATAGCCCATTTCCCTGTAGCGGTATATGTTTTCAAGCACTAATATTGAGTTAGCAACGAGAACGCCTACAGAAATGGCCAGTCCCATCGCGCTCATTGTATTTAGCGTAAAACCGAACAGCCTTAGTATTATGAAAGTGGAAATTATTGAGGTAGGTAAAGTAATAGCTACCGC
>WRBZ01000109.1 GCA_009784305.1 Synergistaceae bacterium | reverse complement strand
TGTAATTGCGAGTTCCGTCATATCCTGAGACAAGCCTTTATATATACCGACGATGGTATACTCGATAGGCTCTGTCAAGCCGTTTGCGGGGTGGTAAGCCCTGGGTATCCACGAATCAAATCCTGTTTTATAGAGTATCGTCGGGTATATGCTCATAGACAACGTATCGCCAACGGTAAGTCCGTTAATTTCCGCGAGAAAATCGCTTATAACGCAGACATGCGAGCCTTCCCTTATTTCCTGTGAATTAAACCCTCTCCCCTCTACGATTCTGTTGGCGTACTGATTAAAACGCGGGATACTATTCAAATCGTTCGTAGTGAGCACTATAAGGCTGTTACACGAAGTTTCAGCAAGACTCAGCGCTAAACTTATCTGTTCTCCCTGACTGGAAAGAAGCGCATCATCAAGACTTCCTTCAAGTAAAAACCATGTAGCTCCTTCAAATGCAGCTTCCTGATTCCATACCGGTACACGGTCGTTAACCGACAGCGGAAAACTCTCCGCTGTAACACCGCGCATTTTCAATGCGCTGGTAATAGCTTCGTTATACTCTTCGAGTTCTTGCATTGAACTGAATACAGCAGCTTGAACGGTATTGACGCTTGATCCTAACACATCCATGCTTAGCGCATTGTTCATTTTTCTGGCAGGCATATCTAAATACCAGCTTGGGCCGGTTTCACCCTGGGCATAGTTAGCGCCAACTATCAGATAGCGCTTCCCTTCTTCGACAGGAGCTGTACCGTCAGGATTTCTGTACGGGAAGTATCCTGTTACTGTCCTTGTATAATATCTGCCTTCATGGACAATGACTGCATCTTCGACAAAAAAATCCGCGACTAACGCGCGAACAAGTTCATTACCATTCCACTGGAACACTTCCTCAGTACCGGAGCAGGTCACAACAAAGGATGCTATTGACTGCGGCGACCCTTCAACATATGATTCTGCCTCGACGCTGCCCGCATAACTGTACGGAACAGACCGGAGATACGGTACATATGCTCCGTACACCCGCCGGTCATCCATTTCGAACTGTCCGGAATGATATATGGTCTCATTGATATCCTTTATCAAACGATCGAACACATGGCCCGACGCGAATGAAGTAAAGTCGTCAGCGCTAATAAAACCATCCTTGAAGTTTTCGAGCGGTTCACCCCAACCTGTTGTGAAATCTGAAATGTCGCCGTTCTCGATCAGGTTTCTTGCATATCTGCGTACCGCCAGCAGATCCGTTATTGCGATGGTAGTGGTGTTCTCATCCAGGGTCTTTTCGGTACGATAGACAGATATCCACAATCCGGTTGCCAGTATTACAAGCACTCCCGCAAAAGCCAGCAGAAAGCAAAACAGCGTGTTTATAACCACGCTTCTCTGCATGTTTTTTATGATATATCGAAAAATCATGGTTTTCACCTCGGATTCTTCGCCAAGCCTGGTCCATATATAATCTAGCATATCATGGGTGTCAATGACAAGACCGTGTCAAAGGGACGGCGTGTCAAGAGGACGTGTCAGGGGGACGTGTCAGGGGGACGTGTCAGGGGGACGTGTCAGGGGGACGTGTCAGGGGGACGGGGGTTTTGATAACCCTCAAGCCTAAATATATTTGGCGGTAAGTGGTAATTTTTATATACTTACCGCCAAATATAATTATTGACAACATACTGTTAAAGCGATATTATTACTACAAGTAAAATATTTTTGGCGGTAAACTGAATATTACATACAGATACCGCCAAATATCAGGAGACGACATATGAGAATTATCGGACGGGAAGATGAGATACGGGAGCTGGATGGGTATATGAGTTCCGGAAAACCGGAGTTCCTCGTCATTTATGGCCGGAGGCGAGTAGGTAAAACCTTTCTGATCCGGGAGTATTTTAAGGATGATTTCTTATTTGCGCACACAGGCCTCGCAAACACAAACACCGAAGTGCAACTGAAAGAGTTTAACAAGTCGCTTCGCCGTGTGCGCGGGGACGAGCATATGGACGCCGCAACTTGGCTTGATGCTTTTGATTATCTACGCGAACACATCGAGCAGTCCGGGCGCGGTACAAAAGTCCTGTTCATAGATGAACTGCCCTGGATGGACAGGCAAAAATCACTGTTGTTACCGGCTTTGGAGCATTTCTGGAACAGTTGGGCGTCAGCCAGGGATGACATAAAGTTGATCGTATGCGGCTCCGCCACTTCATGGGTCATTACCAGACTGCTTCAAGACAAAAAAGGTTTCTATGGGCGCGTAACGGGGCGGTTGCTGATAAAGCCGTTTGCATTGAAAGATTGCGAGAGCTACTATCGGGAAGCCGGAATCGTATTGAGCCGTTATCAAATGATTGAGAGTTATATGATTTTTGGCGGCATTCCTTATTACCTGAGTCTTATGAGAAAGGATCTCGGCCTCGCGCAAAACGTCGATCGTTTATGCTTTCGCGAAGGCGGCGCTATACGCGGCGAGTATGAGCTGCTGTACAGATCTCTGTTCAAAAACGCGGATGGGCACATGGCTGTTGTTGAAGCCCTGGCTGGAAAGAGGGCGGGACTTTCACGAGATGACATCTTAAAAAACAGCAAACTATCAGATGGAGGCGGCTTTACAAGGATACTGCGAGAGTTGGAGCAGTGCGGCTTCATCAGACGTTACACCGGCTATGGGAAAAAAAATAGAGACGCGCTTTACCAGTTGACCGATCATTTTACATTTTTCTATTTGCGCTTCATAAAAGATACCGGGGTTGGAGATATACCGTTCTGGTCTGCTTACACTGATGATGGCGGTCATCGGGCCTGGACTGGTTATTCCTATGAACAGGTTGCCTTGGCGCATATCGACCAAATAAAACGCAAACTGCAGATCGGCGGAGTGTTGACCCGACAGTATTCATGGCGCAGCCGGAAATCACAACCGGGCGTTCAAATCGATCTCGTCATCGACAGGAATGACGGTGTAATAAACCTTTGTGAGATCAAGTATAGCAGAGATGAGTTTGAAATTGACGAGGCGTATGGAAGGCAATTACAACGGCGCGCAGAGGTATTCCGCCGTGAAACAAACACGAAGGCTGCGCTGCACACAACTCTGGTGACAACATATGGATTGGTTAAGAACGAATATTCGTCAATAGTTCAGTCAGTCATTACGATGGAAGATTTGTTTTCATGATACTAACGTGGGGACTTCGCCCCACGTTAGTACCTTATGGATAGTGATTTTTCGTGTTTTTTTGTTATCCGACGATATAGAGGTCGCGGATCTGGGTGTTGCCCTTGGTGTCGCAGTATACCTTATAACCCGCGACATTGTATGTGCCGGCTGCGTTGTTGTCGATTACGAACATTTCCGTAGTCGCCACGACCTTTTTGCCGTTGCAGTAGTATTCCGTCACCGTGATGTAGAGGTCGTTCTTGTTGCCGTTTTTCTTGTCAACCCAGGCGTTGAGCGCGACTCTTACGATCACAGATTTCTCAAGGGCATTCATCGTCAGGTACAGATCCACCCAGGCTGCGTCGATATCTTCCTGCGTAGCGTCTTCGTTTCCGATGACCTCCAAGGCGTTCGCCAAAGCCGCTGCAAACGGATCCCATGTTTCGTTCGTGTACTCGTTCTCGTCGAACTCTCCGGCTTCTTCGATAAGCGCTGCAAGGTCGGCCTTATCGACGTTGATGACCAGGACGTTCGGCAGCGAAGCGGGGGAGTTGCCTTCACCCTGATAAGCAACTATATGATACTCGTACGCTATACCGGGAAGGACGTCTTCGTCCAGATAACCGATCTCGGCTCCGAAGTATACCTCCACGCCGTCCTTGAACAGGCTGTAGGAGTCGGCGGTGATGATCGGGGTCCAGTCGATAAACACGCTCGTCGCTTTGACGTCTTCGAACTGCGGCTGGGCGGGCGTGCGTTTTTCGATGTTGCCGAAGTAGATGTCAGTGGGATAGCGGGTGTAGTTGGACATGAAGTATGTCTGCTGCTTCGGTACCCCGGTGATGCCGCTGCGCAGCGCCGCGATCCTCTCGGCCTCGTTCAGCGAGCCGTCCTCGTAAACGGTAACGTCGCCGTGCGAGTTATTGTAGTAGATGCGGATCCTGCCGCTGTCATCATAACCGACTAGCTCCGTGCGGGCGTCGCCGCAGAGATCCATCGACATGAAGCGCCAGTCGACGTTGTTCTCAAACATATAATCCCTGTCGCTCATCGGTACGCTGAGCTTGAACAAAGTGTTGGCATAACCGTCGTAGAGGGCAGGCTCCCTGTAGTCCGCCATCCAGAGCTGCTTTCTGAGCGGCCTGTTTGCGGCGCCGGAGTTGCCGGCCCCCGCCGGGTAGCTGAAGTCCCTCGCCGCCGCGCGGGATTCGCTGTTTCGGTTGAAGGAGAGGCACATCGGAGCGTATGTCCCTGTCCAGTTGTCTACGCGTATGATTATGGTCGACCAGCCCATCGGGTT
>WRBZ01000108.1 GCA_009784305.1 Synergistaceae bacterium | reverse complement strand
GTCATAGTGAATCGCAGCGGAGGAAAACACGAGCTGCCTCACAAGCCGGTATCTCTTTGGGATGTGAATTTTGAGGTATGGAAGCAGGAAAGCTGCCCCATGTGCGCTCAAGGTTTGCCCGTCGTAAAACCGGGCAGCAGATAAAGACAGTGGTCCGTAGGGGACGGCCTCCCGAACGTCCCGCAATAGGGTGAAAGGGCGGGGGGTTGTAGACAGGGATCAGAGAGGAGTCATCGAATTACAAAAGAGCATTATTACTTATTCGTGCTGATTCGCGTAATTCGTTGATAAAAAATGGAGATATGAAAAACATGCTTGTAAAAAATGTACGAATAGTGGATGCGCAAATGGATATCATCGGACAGGTTACGGTGAGGAACGGTTTATTCCATGAAGTTAGTAGCTGCCCTCAAGTCTCAGGGTCAATGACTCTTTGCGAAAATGGAGAAAATACGGTTATCGACGGCGGAGGGAATATTCTTATGCCGGCTTTTACAGACCTTCACGCTCATTTCAGGGAACCGGGGTACACAAATAAAGAGGATATCGAGTCCGGAAGCAGAGCTGCCGTGAAAGGCGGCTATACGACCGTTGTGCTCATGGCAAACACAAATCCGGTTTGCAGCTCTATGGACACTGTGAATTACGTAATCAACAGGGCAAGGGAAATCGGATTGATCGACGTATTTCAAGTGGTGTCAATTACCGGCGGCATGAAAGGCGAAAGCATATCTCATTTGAAATTCATAGACGATACGGTGAGGTTCGTTTCGGACGACGGAAAGGGCGTCATGAACGATCTCCTCATGGAGGAAGCTCTCAGCATGTCGAAAGATAATAATTTCATTGTCATATCACACGCCGAGGATCATAGATACTCTGAAACCGACATGAGGATGGCGGAAAACAGCATGACGGGTAGGGATATCGAAGCATGCTTGAAAACCGGCGGCAGGCTGCACCTTGCGCATGTAAGCACCAAGGAAGCCATGGAAATGGTGAAGGCGGCGAAAATGATAGGAGCGAACATCACCTGTGAAACGACGCCGCACCATATTTATGCCGCTGACGATATAGTTTACAGGGTAAATCCCCCTCTCAGAAAGCCGGACGATATTTCAAGCCTCATAAATGCGATACAGGACGGGTATGTTGACACGATATCCACCGACCACGCCCCGCATACGGCCTCCGATAAGGCGAATGGCGCGCCGGGGATTTCGGGGATAGAGACTGCATTTCAGTTGTGTTTGACGAAATTGGTGAAAGGGAACGGCGCTATAAGCCTTGGCAAGCTTTCTGAACTTATGTCGTACAACCCTTCAAAAATTGCAAAGGTGAATAAAGGACTGATAAAGCAAGGATATGAAGCGGATTTTGTAATAGTTGACGTTAATAAAAGATCAAAGATCGATGTGAACGGATTTGCGTCAAAAGGAAAGAATTCCCCATTCGACGGCGCGGATGTGTTTGGAGAGATACTTATGACCGTAAAGAAAGGAATCATAGTTTATACAAAACATTGATAAATGTTGTAGGGACGGTATCCATAAAAGACTTCGCTTGGCGTCGTCCCGAACAGCCATAAAGAAAGGAATGATTAATTAATTATGTTAAAAGGAAGACACCTTATTGACCCTATGGATTTCTCCACGGAGGAGATAAACGAGATATTGGACCTTGCGGGCGAAATAATTGCGAATCCTAAGTTTTATGCGGATGTATGCAAAGGATACGTACTGGCTACTTTATTCTTTGAGCCGAGCACAAGGACCAGGCTCAGCTTTGAGGCCGCGATGCTCAGGCTTGGCGGAAGCGTGATGGGTTTTTCCTCCGCGGAATCCAGCTCCGCTGCCAAGGGGGAATCCGTTGCGGATACGATCAGAACTATAGCGTGTTACGCCGATATATGCGCGATGAGGCATCCTAAAGAGGGTGCGCCGAAAGTTGCTGAGATGTACTCTGACATACCGATAATAAACGGCGGCGACGGAGGACATCAACACCCCACACAAACGCTCACCGACCTTTTGACGATACGTTCGATAAGGGGGCGAATCTCAGATTATACTGTTGGTTTCTGCGGGGATTTGAAATTTGGAAGGACCGTACACTCCCTTATTAAGGCATTGTCAAGGTATGAGAATATAAAGTTCATGCTCGTCTCGCCTGAGGAACTTAGAGTTCCCGATTATATAAGGGAAGAAGTGCTGATAAAGAATAACATAAACTTTGTTGAAGTCGATAAGCTTGAAGAAATAATGCCAAGCTTGGACGTCCTGTATATGACGAGGGTCCAGAGGGAGAGGTTCTTCAACGAAGAGGATTATATAAGGCTTAAGGACAGCTATATACTGGATTTGAAAAAACTTGAAAACGCAAAAGATGATTTGATAATAATGCATCCATTGCCAAGGGTGAACGAGATAGCGGTTGAGGTGGACAAAGACCACAGAGCGGCGTATTTCAAGCAGGCAAAATACGGGATGTACGTGAGAATGAGCTTAATTATGAAATTATTGGGGGTGTCCGTTAATGCTTAACGTAGACAGCATTGAAAGAGGAATAGTTATTGACCATATAAAGGCCGGCAGGGGAATGTTCATATACAATTACCTGAAACTCGATGAACTGGATAGCTGCATAGCTCTCATCAAAAATGTGAGAAGCGAAAAACAGGGAAAAAAGGACTTGATAAAAATTGACGACATAATCGATATAAACCTTGAAGTGCTGGGGTTCATAGATCCTAAAATAACGGTGAACATAGTTGAAAAAGGACATATAGTCAAAAAAATAAACCTTGCTCTCCCCGACACCATCGTAGATGTTGTGAAGTGTAAAAACCCAAGGTGCATAACATCGGTTGAGAACAGCATAAACCATGAGTTCAGGCTCACGGATATGGAAAAAGGAAGCTACAGGTGCGTGTATTGCGATTCAATATACAGCGCGGGGTAAACCAGACCCAATGATCTGCGCGCACCACGCAGAATGAACTTGGACTACGGTTCACATCAGGCCGTAGGGGACTCACCCTTGGGCGTCCCATTATGGTTTATTCCATTGCATTTTTCTAATAAACAGGATAAAATCAAACTCGTAAGTTGCATACTTACGAGTTTGATTTTTGGAGTGGATGTTATGTTTATCGGAAGAAGCGCAGAACTCGAAAAGTTGAATGAAATGTATAAGAGTGATAAGTTTGAGTGCGCAATCATTTATGGACGGCGACGCGTCGGAAAAACAACGCTCATTAAAGAGTTCATCAAAGATAAACGAGCTATATATTTCGTCGCCCGCGAAGCTGACGGCGAACTCAATCTGACCGGTTTTTCCAACGATGTGTATTCAGTGACCGCAAAAGAGCTTGCAAGAAATTCTTTCTTTTCCGATTGGGAAAAGGCGTTTGACTACATCAATATTATTGCTAAGGATAACAGGATTGTTCTGGCGATTGATGAATTTCCCTATCTTGCCGAGGGATACCGCCCAATTTCTTCTATCCTGCAGGCGCATATTGATTCGCAGTTGAAATACAGCAAGCTGTTTCTCATTCTCTGCGGCTCAAGCATGAGTTTTATGGAGCAACAGGTGTTAGGCTACAAAAGCCCGCTTTACGGAAGACGGACAGCGCAGTTTAAAATAAAACCATTTAATTTCTTTGAATCCCTCCCGTTTATTGAAACGTTTGACAAAACCGAAAAAGCTGTTCTTTATGGCATTACGGGCGGAATACCCGAATACCTGACAAAAATCAACCTTTCAAAGTCATTGGAGGACAATATCGTTGACTTATTCCTGACAGCATCGGGACATTTGTACGAGGAACCGGCAAACCTCCTGAAACAGGAACTGCGGGAACCGGCTACATACAACGGAATTATTGAGGCCATCGCTGGCGGGGCGACACGATTGAATGAAATCGCCGCAAAATGCAGTATAGAGAGTAACAAATGCGCAAAATACCTTAGATCCCTTATATCACTCGGTATTGTCAAAAAAGAGATTCCTGTTACCGAAACTTCGTCAAAAAGGAGCATATACCTTTTGGATGATATGATGTTCCGCTTTTGGTATCGCTTTGTTTTCCCCAATATGAGCGGTATAGTGTCAGGGCTTGGTCGTGCAATCTATGGCTTTGACGTAATGGAAAACCTCCCTGCGTATATGGGCTTGATATTCGAGGAAATCTGTAAACAATACCTGGTGGAAGAAGCAAAAGATAACGAGCTTCCGTTCTTTACCGCAAAAGCCGGCAGATGGTGGGGCAATAACCCGAAGGAAAAAAGACAGGAGGAAATAGATATATTGGCATTCCGGAAGGACTCCGCTCTGTTCTGCGAGTGCAAGTGGACAAATGCCCCGGTGGACATTGATGTTTTAGACGATTTGGAAGCAAAGAGCAGCTTGTTCTTTTATGTAGACAAGTGGTTTTGGCTGTTCGCAAAAAATAGCTTTACTGTCAGGCT
>WRBZ01000107.1 GCA_009784305.1 Synergistaceae bacterium | reverse complement strand
TGCTGAATAAAGAGGGAGTGGATCAGGAACTACTGGATAGCATAAAAAGCTATATTTAGGCTTTAAAAATGACACATTTTTCAGAATGGGCAGGCTGGCAACCTGCCTTTAGTTGTTTCTATGTTATTCTTCAAACCGCTCTTTTAATTTTTTGTAAAGGTTTTTCAAGCTTTTATCTCCATCGTTATCAAGAAACAAGCAGAACGGAACGCTGTCTGTTTCCCTGTGCTTAATAACACAAGCACAGCATTTTTTGTTATTCTCACATTCTGTTTTGGGGCAAGCGCACTCTGTCACGTTGGAGCAATTCATACCGGAAACCTCCCTTGCAAGACATGTAAATGTCGAATCAGCAACATGTGCTGTCACCACAGCAATTTGATGGTGGTTCAGCGTTATCCAGTTTTCCCAAATTATTGAGCTTTTCCGCTGTTTCATAAATTTTGTTGTTCGGAACTTCTTTAACCATTTTAGCAACATTAAACGCTTCTTGCATTTCCTCCTTGCTAAATCCAAGCTCTTTACACTTTTCGTAATGATATTCCAGACATGGAATACAATTTCCACCTATAGATGAGCCAATTGCTACCAACTCTTTTTCTTTTTCAGTTAAACCCATAATATTTATTTCCTTCCATCAAAGGCTCATCACCATCATATTTTCTGGCAATGAAAAATCCACATTCAGAGCTTTCGATTGAATATCATTGAATTTAATTTTTTGTTGTTAGCCTAACAACAATCTCTTAGCACCCTCAAGTGCCGCCATCCGGTGTACAGACGCTTTCAGTTCCGCATGCGCCAAATACACCGAAATGCACAGAATGGTCGCCCACTACCTTGAACGCTTTGCCATATCGAGTATTGGAAAGCATGGAAGCCGTATTTCCACAGACGAGATTAGGCTTACCTGTGAAAAAACGATGATGGTCGTCAAGGTCAAAGAAATGGGGATAACCCGAAATACTGCCGTCATAATAGGCGACTTGCCCGTAATCTTCACAAATATCCTCTAAATCATTCAGCTTAAAAGCCCTCACGACCCGCGATGAAAATGTCGCAAATCCAAGTTTATCCTCAATTTCTTCACTCCCTAAATCAAGATTGCGGACGCTCGTATAACGAAAATCCGTAAAGCCGCATGCCGTCATGATTCTTCTGAAATCTTCGGTATATAACGCACCGCCTAAACACTCACCGCGTAACATCGGGTCGGTTGTGAGCGATTCGGGAATACGCCTATCTGCGAAAACATCTGCAAAAAACAATTCTCCCCCCGGCTTTAGGACACGATATATTTCCTTGAATACCTGCTCTTTTGCGGGAGAAAGATTTATCACGCAATTAGAGATAACGACGTCAACGCTATTATCTTCTATTCCGAGTGATTTCAAGTTTTCAATATACCCCTGCAAAAATTTTACGTTTGAGGATTTGAAGCCAAAACGCTCACGCTGTTCATCTTGATATTTCTTAGCGATTTCTATTTGTTCAGTCGTCATATCAACGCCAATTGCGCACCCCGATTCGCCAACCAATTTAGATGCGATATATACGTCCCTGCCTGTTCCTGCGCCCAAATCAAGGACGGTCATTCCTTCAAGCAACGGCGGTAACGGCGAACCGCAACCATAAAATTTATTTATGATTTCATCTGCTATTAAAGGCAAAACATTTCTGATTTCCGCAGGCGGCATTTCATTACAGCAACACGCGCCGGACACTAAATCTTCATTGCTCTGCAGTTGTTTCCCGTAATACTCTTTTACGTTTTCGATTATGGATGATTCTCCACAGCAATCATCTGAAGCACAACAGCAACTATTTTTTTCATTCATTTACAATAATCCTCCTCAATTATTCCATAATAAATACAATTTTCTCTCTTAACAGCACCCACTGTTTGAACAACCACAAGTTGGCTCTTGTCCTGTGAACCAGCCCATAATAATAGCTAACGCACAGCCTGTTCCGGCATTGACTTCTATTGCTGACGCAGGGCAATTCAAGGCGCAGGCTCCGCACTCCATGCAAGAATCTCTGTCAATGATACGCGCCTTTTTTTCTTTTATGTCGAATACACCATGCGGACAAACCTCAGTACACTTCTTGCACCCAACACATTTTTCTTTGCTATATGCAAGTGTCGTGACATTTTTCAAGTATCTGTGTTTCATTTCGTTTTCCTCCTGCCAAACAGATGAGCGCCGAGCGTCAACGCCGCACCTATTGCAATCGCGCCGACGATAAACGGCAATACGGTCTTCATTTCCTTATTCACGCCTGACGGTGATGTATAAGTTGACGCGCCTGTAAAATTCATGGCGATAAAAGATGATATCGCGGGAAATAAAAGCAAATGCCCTGCCGAAAGCAATGCGCTTCCTTTTTTTAGTTTCCCCGATATACCGAGTATACCCACCGTACAGCCAAGTCCTAAAAACCAGCCTTTCATTGCGAAAGCATTTCCGGGAATATACGGAAGCAGGACAGGAGTTAGAACCGAACCTGCGATAACCGCACCGGCATCAGATAAAATATCCGTCTTATCAAACGGCTTTGCCGCGAATTGATTTGCTAAAAGCATGACGCCAAAAACAGGCAATGTATACTTTAGCGCAGGAATTAACTCAATCGGTGTTAATACAAGTCTATCCCATAAGTTAAATTGTACCGTCCGCATTTCCTTTGTGGCTTCATATCCTGCGTCAATATATTCTTTGATGTCGCTTGCCCGTACCGGACCATAATGAACATCAAACTCTGAATGTCGCTTAACTTCATGCGCGCTTACGCCCGTCGCGCCAAGTTGCGGCAAAACCAGTTTTTTATGCGACACATATTTAGACAACTCTGACGTTTCAATTCGGTGGATTAATTCGTCTGTTCCAAATGTGCCTTTTCCTGCCGCGCACCATACATTGACGCCTTTCGTGTCGAGTATCAAAAGCCAGCAATTTAAACCGTCAAGGTTTTTCCGCAGAGTATCAAAAGTCAGCTTGTAATTCGCGCTGACAAATACAGGGGAATCGTTGTCCGGCTTGCCAACGGCGTATAACCCCGGTTCAACGGTATAGTCCATACGCCCGATGCCCCAACGCATGCGCCATGCACCGAGAATATCCTTACGTGAAAGCGTCGTAGAAACGGCCTTAATAGGCTGTTCACCACAACAATCATCCGAAGAGCAACAACAACTATTATTTTCATTCATTGACAACAATCCTCCTCACAAATTATTTCGTGACAAATACAATTTTCTTTCGTAGTCGTGACTTCTTCCAAAAAAGCCTTATAATTCTTCACGACTTCCTCGTTCAGCGAATAATACGTCCATTTACCATCTTTTCGTCCACTCACCAGCTTACAATCGCAAAGATTTTTCATGTGATGTGAAAGCGTCGGCTGTGTAATATTAAACTTCTCTAAAATCACACAGGCGCAAAGCTCTCCACAGGAAAGCATATCTACAATCATAAGTCTGTTTGGGTCAGACAGGGCTTTGAACAATACGGCATAGTCCACATATTTTTTATCCATTCAGTCACCTCACATTGATAATCGTCTATTTATTAGTATATGCAAAACATAGATAATTGTCAATGTATTATTTCTAAACTTTTTTCCGTTCAAGAATCCAACATAGTCAAGTTATGGCGGCGGCTCAATCAAATGATTGGGATGGGGAAGCAACTGGAAAGACAAGTTTATTGTCCATCAGGACGGTCTAAAAGGGGGGGCACTCAAATTGCGTTTCTTCGGAAAGAAACGCACACCGAATTGGAGCAGGGGCAACAGGTTGATTGGAATTTGGCGATTGTGGGTCGCCGCCTGTGGCAATTGATTTGCAAAGACAGGCACACAGGCATGATTATTTTTCTGTGCCTGTGCCCTGAAAAGCTCCATCATAGTTGGAAAGAGCTTTTCAGGCGACCCAACGGGCGCAACTGTTCAATTTACTTGATTCCGGTTAGTGGCAATTGTTACCTTTAACCAAAACGTTGAAATTACTTGTTTTTATCGGGGGTCATTTTAACCCTTCGATTTTCCCTATTGATTGAAGATTTAAAAGGTGCATTCTGCACTTCTTTGCTTTACCCTGATATAGTTTTTCGGCGATGGCATCGTTTTTAGGCATGGGGATGTGTCTAGGAATATTACATTAATATTTAGTCGTTGCAGTGCGGGGTACGGCATATTAGCTAATTATTGACTTTTTTTCTTGGCAATTAAAATCATTACCGTAATTGTAATGAGTGCGCTAATTGCCAAAAACCCATATTGAATAACCGGATTAACAGACGAATAAAAAGTGACTGTTGGCCCATCGGAACTACTGATGATTCCTATACTTCCTGCACTTCCGCCGAACATAATGAGATATGCAAATTGCCCTAAGGTTAGGCAACCGCTTATTATGGCGATGATTTTTAAGGTTTTCATAATGGGTAATCCTTTTATCCGTGCGACAGCCCTGCAC
>WRBZ01000106.1 GCA_009784305.1 Synergistaceae bacterium | reverse complement strand
GTGCAGCGGGCAAGCCTGCACAACGAAGATGAAGTGCGCAGGAAGGACATCCGGGCGGGCGACTTGGTGAAAATTCGTAAGGCTGGCGAGGTCATACCTGAGATAATTGAGGTTGTCAAAGAAACTCGCAATGGAACTGAGATCACTTTTGAGATGCCCAAAACCTGTCCCGTATGTGGAGCCCCTGCCGTGAGGCTACCGGACGAAGCGGCTGTAAGGTGCCCCAACCGCGCGTCATGCCCCGCTCAAATAAAAGAGGCGATAATCCATTTCGCTTCACGCGGCGGGATGGATATAAAAGGGCTGGGGGAGAAATTGATAGAGATGCTCCTGGAACGCGGCCTGATAGTGAATTTAGCCGATATTTACAGCCTCGATAAAGATTCCCTGGAGGACATGCCGCGCATGGGGGAAAAATCTGCTATGAACGTTATTTCGGCAATAGACGCGTCCCGCTCAAAACCTCTTGAATCACTGCTTGCCGCGCTTGGAATAAGATACGTCGGTTCGCGCGCGGCTGAAATATTGGCTGAAAATTTTCCTGATATGAACGAAATAGCTGAAGCCGGCATAGAAGAACTTTCAAGTATTGATGGCATAGGAGAGGTAATTGCATCGTCAATAATCGCGTTTTTTACGGACGAGTCAAACCGCGCGCTCATTGAAAGGCTGTCGGCAAAAGGCGTAAGGATGGATTCGGGTATTTATTCCGGAAGCGGGGGCAAAAACAGGAAAGAAAAAACTGAAAGTAAATTTTCGGGGCTTACATTTGTTTTTACAGGAGAGCTTTCATTCCCGCGCAGAGACGGAGAGAATATGGTGAAAAATCTGGGGGGAAAGGTTGTTTCAAGCGTCAGCGGCAATACTTCTTATGTTGTCGCCGGAGAAGGCGCAGGCTCAAAACTTGATAAAGCAGTACAACTTGGCGTGAAAATAATCGGAGAAAGCGAATTCCTCGAACTGGTTGAATCTATTGATTCAAAGAAGATTATTACAAATCTGTAGTTATACTTGTAATATGTAAAATATATGCTATCCTTTTGACTATGACTACTAAGTCAGCAAACGGGACGTCTACCCTGAAGGATACAACGAAAACGGGGCGACAAACCGCCACCCATTTGAAAAGGGGGCTGCGTCGTTCCCTACAAAGCCATATTACAAGAAAGGAATAAGTTCTCATGATTGTACGAGACATTCAAAAAGAGCTTTTGAGACTTTGGAAGAGTTACCCTGTGGTAACCATAACAGGTCCGCGGCAATCCGGCAAGACAACTTTGGCAAAGGCAACTTTCCCGGATTTCGGCTATGTCAATCTGGAAAGCCCGGATGTCCGTCAAATTGCTGAAACCGATGCAAACTCCTTTCTTAAAATCTTTCCCCCACCGTTGATAATCGACGAAGTCCAGCGCGTTCCGCAATTATTGAGTTATATCCAAGCTGCGGTTGACATCTGCGGGCAAAACGGGCAATACCTTTTGACCGGCAGTCATCAGCCGCGCTTAAGCGCAGAAGTAGCGCAATCGTTAGCAGGGCGGGTTGGCCTGTTGCGATTGCTTCCCCTATCGATACGAGAACTTGCCGGCGCCGGGATCGAAATGAAGCGCGATGAATACTTATTCAAAGGCTTCATGCCTCGTGGATATGTCAACGATATTGAGCCCGTAACGCTTTTCAGCGACTATTTTTCCACTTACATCGAACGGGATGTTCGTCAAATTATCAACCTCAAAAACCTCAATGCCTTTGAAACTTTTATTAAACTTTTAGCCGGCCGCACCGGGCAACTGGTTAATTTAAGCTCTTTGAGCAACGACGTTGGTGTTTCGGCTGCCACGATTTCCGAATGGCTTTCGGTACTGGAAGCAAGCTTCATCATTTTCCGATTGCCCTGTTACTTTGAAAGCTTCGGCAAGCGGCTGATAAAAGCACAAAAACTCTACTTCACAGAGGTTGGATTAACGGCCTGGCTGCTGGGTATACGCAACGACGCACAGGTTGCCCGTGACCCGTTGTTCGGCGGGCTTTTCGAGAATATGGTTGTGGTCGAAGCTTTAAAAACGCGGCTCAATGCAGGACTTAATCCGGAACTTTATTTTTTTCGCGATTCGGCCGGATTCGAAGTTGACTTGATTTTCCGTAAATCCAGCTCGTATTTGATCCCAATTGAGATTAAAGGCGGAATGACATGGAACGCGGAATTCTCCTCGAGGATCGGTAAAATGCGAAAACTTTCACCGAAGTTTCAAAACGGATTTGTCATATATGGTGGTGAGCTTACCCCTGAAATCAACGGTACCAGATTTCTTAACTTCAAAGATATTGCAGAAGCGATCTGCTGATAGAGCGGAAAATATACTGAAATGTGTAAACAAAATGACGAATATATCCAACGATGTGATTTGAGAGGTGTTTCGATTGTATGGCTTTCTATATGAGTTATTTCAAAGAATAGGGCTTAGTGAAGTAACCGCTATAGCTTTTTCGTATGTAGCGATCTGTGCGTTGATTGCTATTGTGTGCTATTTGGTACACGTTTTGGTTGAAAGCATTACCAAAAAGCTCGCCAACAGGGAAATTCTAAGGAGTAGACATAAATGGTTCAATGTATCACTTAAACACAATGTTTTTCATCACATAGCAAATATGTTGATTCCTGTTACTATAACCCTTTTTACAAACGCTCTGCCTGGTACAAATATCGTATTCCAAGGTTTTCTCATGAAAACAGCAGGAGTGACTGCAGCGATTATTTCTCCATTTTTAATAAATTCGCTGATAAATACGGCTGATGAAATATATAAACAGAATAAAATATCTAAATCAAAACCATTGCATGGCTTGTTTCAGGTTATAAAAATATCGGCGTTTATAATCTGTATTATAGCCGGAATATCTGTATTAATGGGACAAAATCCTATTACTTTAATTGGCGGTATCGGAGCTATGACCGCTGTCTTAACCCTTATATTCAAGGACGTAATTGTTGGATTTACGGCCGGATTGGTGCTTATAAGCGAAGATTTAATCCGTATTGGAGATTGGATAGAAGTACCCAGGCATAACGCAAATGGCTATGTAGTCGATCTCTCAATGACTACGGTAAAAGTTGAAAATTTTGATAAAACTTTTACTTCCATACCGGCATCTTCGTTAATTTCGGATTCTTTTATTAATTGGCGCGGCATGACAGATTCAGGCGGCCGCCGTATAAAAAGGGCTATACACATAGATTTGCGGGATGTACGGTTTTGCGATGACGAGATGCTTAAAAAGTTTGAGCGAATAGCGATTTTAAAGAAATATGTGATAAACCGAAAAGCCGAAATAGACATGCACAATAAAGAGAATGGCGTTGATACCTCATGTGTTGTGAACGGGAGACGAATGACCAACATCGGGGTTTTTCGGGCTTATATCCAATTATACATTGAACAGCATCCGAGGTTACAAAAAAATAAAACCATTGCGACAAGACAGCTTTCGTCCGACAGATATGGCATTCCGCTGGAGGTTATAGCGTTTGCCAATTCAGTTGAATTTGCGGAATATGAAGTGATCCAATCTGATATTTTTGACCATCTGTACGCTGTTGCTAAAGAGTTTGAGTTACGAGTGTATCAATGTCAAATTACCCAGAATGATTGACAACCGAAAAGAGTAGGAACGGGCGGATAGAAGGGGCTGTGAAACGGGTCAGCGCAATACAGCAAGTTCATAAAAGAAATCAAGGAACTTGTATACTGACATCAATATGAGGCAATGAAGCAAGTCAACAAAGAGTTGATATTCTATTTTTTCTGCCTTATCTCTACTGATCACTGACCACTGTCTTTTTACGCGGGATAAACAGGACGCATATTCAACCCGCTCGTCTCTTCCAATCCCAGCATGAGGTTGGCACACTGGACCGCTGTACCGGCAGCCCCTTTCATGAGGTTATCAAGCGCGCTGACGACTATAAGGCGTTCCCCATCCTCGTGCAGCACAAATCCTGTAAGGGCCCTGTTGCTTCCCATTACGAGCCTTGGATCCGGCAGCCTTATGTGAGCGGGGCGCGCTGGGCATAATGACCAAAAAGGCTGTCCCTCCATCGCTGATCTGTAGGTTTTCCAAATTTCCCCCTCTTTTAATTTTCGCGTAAGACGAACCTGCGCAAGCATTTGAACTCCACGGATAATAGGGGCGGCAGTCGTCGTCATGGTAATGGCAGATATATCAATTCCGCACTCCTGTACGACTTCCGCAAGGTGCCTGTGACGAAAAGGTTCATACACACGCAACGCGCGATCGCGATAAGGATGGTGGCTTCCTTGTGAAGGCGTTCCTCCAGCTTCCGACGACCCAACTCGTAATTCCATGCGAACTTCGGCTATGAGTCCGGCTTTTGCGAGCGGATAAAGCCCGAGGTTCGCGCACGTGGAATTGCACCCTACCCCGCTGGCAAGGGATGCCCCGGCAAGTTCTTCCCTATGGAGTTCCGGAAGTCCGTATATGGCTTCCTCCATAAGTTGCGGCGCCGGATGATCCTGTTCGTACCAT
>WRBZ01000105.1 GCA_009784305.1 Synergistaceae bacterium | reverse complement strand
TCAGCCATCGGCGCTGAAGTCAAAGGTCCCGTAGCGACAACGACTGTGCCTTCAGGTATTTCGGATAACTCTTCACGGATTATTCTTATGTTTGGCATTGAAGTTAAACGTTCAGTGACAAGCATCGAAAAAATATCCCTGTCAACGGCAAGCGCCTTTCCAGCAGGGACTTTGGATTTTTCCGCACATTCCATTATCAGGCTGTTTAAAATCGAGAGTTCACGTTTTAAAATGCCGGCGGGGCTTGAAATATCATTTGCTCCAAAAGAATTGCTGCAAACTATCTCGGCAAATTTGTCCGTCTTGTGAGCGGGAGTGCTTTTTTGGGGGCGCATTTCGTAAATACTGACGTCAACCCCGTGCCGTGCAAGCTGCCAAGCAGCTTCGCTGCCCGCCAACCCGGCGCCGATGATCGATATTTTATTCATTAGGTTTTAACAGGCGTCAGGTTGCCGCCCCTACCCGTCTCAATTCTCAACTCTTTACCCGCATTGCGGACAAACAATCGTTTTTCCTTTATTTTCCATAATCGCGCCACATTCAGGACATTTATCGCTCATCGGTTTATTCCATGACACATAATCACAATTTGGGTACTTTGAACAGCCGTAAAAAGTTCTTCCGTTTCTGCTGCGCCGTTTCACTACGTGTCCGTCATCTGTTTCCCCGCATTTAGGGCATTTTATTCCAATTTTTTCCAGAATGGGGCGGGTGTATTTACAATTCGGATAGCCGGAACACGCAATGAAATCTCCGAACCTTCCATTTTTCAGTACAAGGGAATGTCCGCAGTTTGGGCAATCCTCCCCGATGGGCTCAGCTTCAGGGAGTTTAACGCGTTCAGCATTTTGAGCTTCTTCAACTGTTGGAGAAAAATCTTTCCAGAATTCGCTCACCACATCGAGCCATTTTCTCCTGTCTTCCTCAACTTCATCCAAATTCTTCTCCATTTTAGCCGTAAAACCTACATCTACTATGGAGGAATAATTTTCGTTATTGAAATACTGGTGCAGGAAATCATCCACTGTCGTGCCGAGGGGAGTTGGCTCCAACCGTTTTTCTTCATTGGGCTTGACATAATTCCGGTCATATAGGGTGTCGACTATTGAAGCATATGTTGAAGGACGCCCAACTCCATCCTCTTCCAATTTCTTTATAAGCGAAGCTTCTGAATATCTTGCCGGAGGGCGCGTAAATTTTTGCTCTTTTTCCGCAGATTTAAATTTCAATTCCTCGCCTTTAATGGCATTTTCCATACGTTCGCCTTTCAATTCAAGCGGCCATACCTTTCCATATCCTTCAAAAATCAGGACCTCTCCCAATTGACGCAAACCGACGCTTCCCGATTGAGCGTCAAGGGTTGAATTGGCGACTACAGCAGGAGACATTTGGCAGGCTACAGCGCGGCGCCATATAATATCGTAAAGCTTGAATTGATCCGGAGAGAGCGCTTTCTTTATGGATTCGGGAGAAAGGGTAATATCCGTGGGGCGTATCGCTTCGTGCGCGTCCTGGCTTCGCCCGTTCGCGCTGTATGTGATGCTGGACTTCGGCAGATACTCATTTCCGAAGTTATCCTTTATGTAATCCCTGCATGAATTTATCGCTTCTTCCGCAAGTCTGAGGCTGTCTGTTCTCATATAAGTGATCAATCCGACAGTCCCTTTTCCCGGAATGGTTATACCTTCAAAAAGCTCCTGCGCTATTCGCATGGTACGACGCGGAGCAAAGCCGGTCCGCCGCGAAGCTTCCTGTTGCAGCGTACTTGTTCGAAAAGGCGGCGGAGCCTTGCGAAGGCTTTCCTTTACGTTGAAAGCTGAAACAATTATTCTATTTGCCTTTATTTCGCTTATTATTCTGTCAGCAGTTGCTTCGTTTTTAATGAGAAGAGATTTTCCTTCCTTATAAAGGCTTACTCCATCAAGGGTATGCGCCCTGAGCATATATTCTCTTTTATTGTCTTTGGAGGATGCGCCAATGACTATTGTCCAATATTCTTCAGGGATAAACGATAGAATTTCGCGTTCCCTCATGCAAATGAGCGCTAAAGCTACGGATTGCACCCTTCCTGCTGAAAGCCCAAAGCGAACCTTTTTCCAAAGAACAGGGCTTAATGTGTAACCGACAAGCCTGTCAAGAATCCTCCTTGCCTGCTGGGCATCGACTTTCCTTACATCAATTTCCTCCGGTTTCTTAACAGCGTCCTTGACTGCATTGGGAGTTATTTCGTAAAAACGAACCCTGCATTTATCCTGCGGATCCATTTCCAGTAAATCCGCAAGATGCCATGCGATGGCCTCCCCTTCCCGGTCAGGGTCGGAGGCGAGCAGTGTATTTTTGGCGTGCTTTGAAAGCTCCGAAAGTTCATTTTTCAGGGCGGTTTTTCCTTTGACCAGTATATATTCAGGTTTAAAGTTATTCTCAATATCAACGGCCATACGGCTTTTGGGGAGGTCGCGTATGTGCCCGATGCTTGAACGCACAATATAATTTGATCCAAGCATTTTTGAAAGAGATTTTGCTTTAGTAGGCGATTCCACGATAATTAATGTTTTGCTATTTACATTTGATAGGTTTATGCTGCTTTTTACTTTAGCTGAAGCAGTTTTCTTTGATGCAGTTTTTTTGACGTTTTTCGCCTTTTTTTCCGGGCTATCCGTTATATTTTTCCCTTTTTTTGCCACTCTCATTTAATAAACCCTGTGTATTAAATCTTTGGATGGTAATTGATCCGATAACTTAGAAAAGTCATCAAATATGTTTGCATTTATAAGCTGATGAAACAACTCTCCGCTTATAGCCCTAACACCAAATCCGCTTAATACTTGAGCTTGCAAAATAGCTTTTTCCGTCACTTCTGACGGAACCTCTTCCGAAATGAAATAATGATAAGCAGCTTCTTGTGCGTCAGGCGAAAGAAACTTCTTCTCTTCTCTGCTTAAAATTCTTGGAACGTATGAATTCATTTTCTATGGTATTCCTTCCATATATAAATACATTTACTTTTGGCAATATACACAAATAATACAATTTTGGCAAGAGAGAAAATAATATTTTTACCACTTGACACTGGAGAAACTGCATCGGCGGGATTCCATTGCGCAGCTGTCCTTAATGTCTTCGTCTAATCCCTATTCTTCTCGATCTCTCCAATTTTTTCCTCAAATCCATAAATAGTTGGGTCTATTTTTTCAACGGCATTATTCAGCTCGTTCATTGAGCGAAAAGTGTACCCTTTGGGAAGATTATTTGCAAATCTTTTTACCTTTAGTAAAGCTTGAAGGTAATTTCTCTCAAATGGGAGTATCATTTGGGATGCCATAAGCGCGCTTGGAGATTGTTCCTCAAAAAACATGGTCGCCATTTCCAGATTTTCATCTATTTCCATCTCGTCATACCATATAGCGGATAGAATCTTGCGGTATTTTTCTCGGTCTCTGCCATGGACAAGCTTTCTAACGGAACGGTCTATTTTTCCAAGGCCGGCGCGCAGTATCTCTATACAAAAACGCGCATCCCCCTGTGGAAAGGAGTATTCCGCCATGTATTCGGCTTCCGTATCCATAAGGACATGTTTTCTCAAAAGCCTTCCATAGGATGGTCTCAGTGTTATGCGAGCCTGTTCAGGCATCATTTCACAAAGCGAAACAAATACTTCGCCCGTATCAATCCCCCTTCGTTCATAAGGAGAATCTTTAAGCCACGTTGCATACCCAACATCGAACAGGCCTTTTCGACCTGCCCTGCCCGCCATTTGCAGAAACTCATTTTTACTTATGGGGTCATCATGATGATATTGCACCAACTGAGCAAAAATAACCGTTTGAGCGGGAAGGTTCACTCCTAACGAAAGCGCGCTGGTTCCGCATACGACATCGATTATCCTTTCACGAAAAGCGGATTCGACCAACAGCTTTTCTTTTGGAAACATTCCTCCGTGGTATATCCCTACCCCTTTTAACAGCGCCGGAGATATCTTTGAAACTTCAAGTATTTCAGCAAGTTCACGCAGACGGCTGTTACGCTCCGGAGCGACGGGATATCTCAATGAAGCTATCCTCATTGCACAATCCGCCGCTGCCTTCTGTGAAAAGACAAAAACAAGCGCGTCCTTTACATTGGTCATCAAAGCGGGTTTTTTTGGCAAATACACTAACTCGGTCATTCTTTTACTGTTTTCATATAATTTAAAGTCACGCCTACATATTTCCGAAAGGTAATTCCTCACAACCTTGGCCCCGCCGAAAGTTGCCGACATAACAAGCACGGGAGTGTTCGGGTTGGTCGATCTTAACCCGTCAATGTAAGTTCGGGCCCTGTCGGGATCAGTAAAGATATAGTGAAACTCATCAACTATAAGTTTTTGTTTTTTACGCGCAGCATATTTCATCGTGTATATTTCTTGAGTGCAACAGATTATTCTTGCGTTTTCATTACGTTTAAAATCACCTGTCTCTATCCCGACATCAAGCCCCATTCGCCTTAAATCCATATATCTTTCGTTACTTAGAGCTTTTATTGGAGCTGTAAAAATTATTCTCTCCTTCGTATCCTGAACGTAACCATCTTC
>WRBZ01000104.1 GCA_009784305.1 Synergistaceae bacterium | reverse complement strand
GCTGGTGTGATTCTTTACAGTTCGCTCTGAAATATACATGATATTTGCAATATCTGAATTTTCATACCCTTGCGCTATTAGATTCAGTACGTCAAGTTCCCGAGCTGAAAGCTGTTTTAGTTTGATAATTTCTGCATATTCTTCGTAAGCGATGGCTGGATCAATGAAAACTTTTTTTCTTGCCACACAGCGGATAGCGGACAAAAGTTCCGTTCTGCCCGATGTTGAAAGTACGATTCCACTTATACCTCTTGCTGTCATTTGGGAGAAAAATATGTTGCCGGGGGTCATTATTGTAATTATCTGCGTATTATGGCGTATATCCTTGTAACTTAAAGCTTCAAAGGCTAAGAAAAAATGGCGGTCCGGCATCATCAATATTTCCGGCTTGTTAATTCTTAAGAATGACAAAACCTCTTCCCGTTTTTCTATACTGCCTATTATTTCCAAATCCGATTCTTTTTCCAACAGGCATTTTAATCCATCCCGCAGAATCTTGCGCTCGTCAAATATGACGATGCTGATTCGTTTACCTAAAGGACGCCTTTTAGCAGGTGAAATCAAATTATTTATATATTTGGACGGGTTCTATGCCTTCCAGAACCCTCAAAGCCCCTTCGGCGAGCGCTTGCATTTCGTCCTCGCCGGGGAATAGTTCGACTGGCGCGATAAATGAGACGCGATTCGTAATTATGCCGCATAATTTATCGCTATAAGCCAATCCCCCCGTCAGTAGTATCTTATCGACTTTACCTTTCAATACCGCGGAGCAGCTTCCTATTTCCTTAGCTATTTGTAAGCATAGGGCGTTGAATATAAGTTCCGCGTGTGAATCTCCGTTTTCAATCCTCTTTTCAACCTCGCGTAAATCATTTGTTCCAAGGTGCGCAACTAATCCGCCATTCCCTACCAGTTTCTTTTCAATTTCCCTTTGAGTATATTTACCGCTGAAGCACAAAGATACCAGCTTCCCTGCCGGAAGAGCTCCGCTTCGTTCAGGAGACATCGGGCCCTCTCCATCGAGAGCATTGTTGACGTCTATTATTCTTCCATTCTCATGCGCGCCGACAGAGACTCCTCCGCCCATATGTGCGACAATGAAATTACAGTCTTGAACGGTTTTTCCCATTTTCGCAGCGGCTTGCCTCGCGACAGCTTTTTGGTTAAGAGCGTGTAATATTGAATGGCGGTTAATCTCCGGCAATCCGGATACTCGAGCTTCATCAACAAGTTCGTCGACTACGACCGGATCTACGATAAAGGCTCTTGCTTTGCTTCCTCCGGTTTCCGCAAAACGGGCAGCAAGAGGGGCGCCGAGATTACTGGCGTGCTCTCCATGTTGAGAGCTTAAAAGCTCCTCTATCATTTTCTTATTAATTTCGTAAGTTCCGCCTTTTACTGGATGTAGAAGTCCCCCTCTTCCAACGACAGCGTCAAATATATGCGGAGAAACTCCTTTTTCCACAAGTATTTTGTTAATTTCATTGAATCGAAATTCTTCCTGGGAACCTACACTATCAAACGCGCTTATAACGTCCGTGTCATAGCGCTGTGTTTCACTCCAAATCTGTTTATCGTTCTCAAACAGTGCAACTTTGGTACTCGTAGAGCCCGGGTTGATTATGAACAGTTTCATTATTGACTCTCCTTGCATTTTTGAAGTATGTATGTTTCCAGTGGCGGAAATCCATTGAAGTAAACGGAGCTGTAAGTTGTTGTGTAAGCTCCAGTCGTAAAGAAATAAAGCCTGTCTCCCTCATGAATGGCTTCCGGCAGCATGTAAGGCGCCTTTTCATACATTATGTCCGCGCTGTCGCATGTAGGGCCGGCAATTATATAAGGTATCATTTTACCTGTGCGTTCAGAGTATATTGGATAGCGTATACACTCATCGAGCGTTTCTATCAATCCGCCAAATTTACCGGTGTCGACATACATCCAAGACCTTCCTCCGCCAGCCTCTTTCTTTGAAATCTGTACAACTTCTGTGACTAATATTCCGGAATCCCCGGTCATATATCGGCCGGGTTCAATTATTGTTTTGGGAATATCATCTCCGAATACCTCAACCATATATTCCATTATTTCCGCGCCATAAGCAATGGTTTCCGGAATAGGGTGATTATATCTGACAGGGAATCCGCCTCCGAGGTTTACAAAGTCAAGCTTTATACCACGTTCGGCTGTCCCGTCAAAAACGATTTTGACGTCCCATAAAGCCTCTCTCCATTGCGATATATAATACTGTTGTGAACCAACGTGAAATGACACTCCGCAAGCTTTTAGCCCAAGTTGGTGAGCCAAAGTCAATACTTCAATCGCCATATCGGGATAACACCCAAATTTCCTGGATAAAGGCCAAGACGCTCCTATTCCTTCTGCGATTATTCTGCAAAAAACTCTCGATTCCGGCGCGTTTTCAGCTATCTTGCGAACATCACTCTCGCAATCGGTTGAGAACAATCTAACGCCTTTTGAATATGCATATGCAATATCTCGGGCTTTTTTAATTGTATTTCCGAAGCTGAGACGTGAAGGATCGACTCCAAGTTCAAGCACCCGGTCAATTTCATAAATTGTAGCCACATCAAAAAAACTGCCTTTGTCAGCAAGAAGCTTTAGCACTTCAATTTCCGGGTTTGCTTTGACTGCATAGTAAATATCCGATTGAGGCATAGCTTTGCTGAGATCATCGTATTTTTTAGCGACTATATCAAGGTCTATCATAACAAATGGGGTTTGTTTATCGATGCTGAATTTTTTAAACTTATCAAATTCTTCAAAAGACATATAGTTTTCCATTTCAAACTCATAATCTGATGCTATTACCAAGGGGTTCACCTCACGAATAATATTTGTCTGCCATCTATCTCTTATATGTCACATTACCGCCGCACATCGTCATGGATACGTTTATATTTTTAATTCTCTCCGGCGCTATTGTGAATATGTCATCTTCAAGGATCGTTAAATCCGCTAATTTCCCTACAACTATTTCTCCTCGCTGGTTCTCCTCGTTTGCGTGCCAGGCAGAAGCCCAAGTATACATGTTTATTGCTTCAGCAACTGTTAGGCGCTCGCTTTCGACCCATCCTCCATAAGGGCGGTTATTCTCATCCTGTCTTGTCACTGCTGCGTGAATACCGAGAATTGGAGAAATGCTTTCCACTGGAGCGTCAGAACCTGCAGAAAGAATTATCCCTTTATCAAGCATTGTCTTCCATCTGTAACTGCCTGAAGCTTTTTGGTTTCCTAACCGTCTTATTGCCATTTCTCTGTCTGACGGGACAAAGCATGGTTGAACAGCCGCGCCTAATCCGAGCTTTTTCAGCCTTGAAAGTTGTTCATCATCCGCTGTCTGGCAATGTACTATGATATGGCGCAGTGAGTTTTTGCGAAATTCCTTTGCTTTTTCTATTGAGTTGAGACATATATCAAGCGTGGCATCTCCTATTGCATGCATCGCTACCTGCATTCCTGAAGAGTGAGCCAGCCATACAAATTCGTCCAAATCTTCCTGAGAATGAATGGGGAGTCCTCTGGCTCCCGGTTCATCTGCATAGTCTTCTCGCAGCCAAGCCGTTCTGCCACCCAATGATCCATCACACAGCAACTTTAATGGTCCTATTTTATACATTCTTCCCCCTATGCCCGTCCTCCAACCGTCAGCAAGGAAATCCCGAAATAGTTTATGTGTTCTGAGTAAGAATTGCTGTCTAATCCTGAATGGCATTTTGCCTTCACTCTCAGCTTTTGAATAAAAATTAATTGCTCTGTTGTAATCATCGTTCAATTTTGAAAGGTCGTCGGAGTTTAAAGTTGTCAATCCATATGAAGCAGCGATTTTACCGTACTTATTAAGCAGGATTCCAAGATCGTTGTCATCTAACGATGGGATGCTATTCCATACAAGTTCCAAAGCTGTTTCCCGTATTATCCCGTTAGGTTCTCCATCTGTGCCTATGTCAATTATTCCGCCTGATATTGAGGTATCGCTGTTTATTCCAAGTTTTCGGATTGCTGCGGAGTTAATAACTCCTACATGTCCGCATACGCGTGATAAAACTACCGGAGTATTCGGAACGATATCATCAATGTCGTGTTTCGTTGGCATATTTTGAAATCCAGGATCAAATAGCTCTTGATTCCATCCCCGCCCTTCCAACCAGGAGTCATCAGCATAGTCCGTATAGTTTGAATTTCTTACGAAATCGCTTAGTTTTTTGCGAATATCGTTGATAGATTTTGAACCTTTTAAATCAAGTTTTTCTGAGTTTGACGCCCACGCCAGAAAGTGCACGTGAGAATCGCATAAACCGGGAATGATTGTCCTGCCATCAAGGTCAATTTCTTCATATTCATTATTTATGAGCGATTCTGCATCTGAAGAACTCCCTACGAAGGATATTCTTTCACCTTCCGTTAGGATTGCTTCTTTGAATCCAAATGGAGTATAAATTTTCCCTCCGGTGAAAGCGAGTTTTTGTCTGTTATTCATAAAAGAGCCTCCTATAAGTAAGAATTAAAATTATTCAATACCGGCTAATCTTAATACCCAGGGATACGTCTCGCGTATCGTGTCATGATTCAACGAGAGGACAACAAATGCCCCCATTGCCATGATAT
>WRBZ01000103.1 GCA_009784305.1 Synergistaceae bacterium | reverse complement strand
GCTTCGCGTGCTGGTTTCAGATAACTGCGCGGGTCAAATTCAGAAGGCTTCTCCGCAAAGAACTTGCGTATTGACGCTGTCAAGGCAAGCCTGATGTCGGAGTCAACATTTATTTTACAAATCGACATGCCGGCCGCTTTACGCAGCATTTCCTCGGGAATTCCCTTTGCTTCGCCCATTTGCCCGCCATACATATTGCACATATCTATAAATTCTTTAGGCACGCTTGAGGAACCGTGAAGAACAAGCGGATAACCTGCCGGAAGCAGTTTTGTTATCTCCTCAAGCCTTGGGAAGTCAAGTTTTGCATCTCCTTTAAACTTATAGGCGCCATGGCTGGTACCTATCGCAATCGCAAGAGAATCGCATCCTGTGCGGGAAACGAATTCCGCCGCCTCTTCGGGGTCGGTGTAGACGTGTTCGGCGGATTGAACATGCTCCTCTACGCCGGCAAGTTTGCCAAGTTCAGCTTCAACCCAAACACCTTTTTCATGCGCATAATCCACCACTTTTTTTGTAATCGCGATATTCTCCTCAAATGTCAGATGAGAACCGTCAATCATAACGGAAGTGAACCCGCCGTCTATGCAGTCGCGGCACATTTCAAAGGAAGGGCCGTGGTCAAGGTGGACACAGACCGGAATATCCACGCCTGCATTATTTGCCTCTATGAGGGCAGCTTCAACCAACTTCATAATGTAAACCTGTCCTGCATACGCGCGCGCGCCCGCTGAAACCTGAAGAATGACCGGAGATTTTTCCTGCGCAGCCGCCCCCATTATGCCCTGCACTATCTCCATATTATTGACGTTGAAAGCTCCAACGGCATAACCTTCTTTGTAAGCGCGTTCCAACATGTTTTTCGGAGCTATAAGAGCCACAAAAATTCCCCCCTTTATTTTTAATGCTTTTTTACTTTTTGCTTTATTTATTGTGAATTGCTTGCTGCCTTATAGGTGGTAAATAGTCTTTAGTTTCTTGTCTTTCGCTGCGCCCTATCCCCAACAAGAATTGTCCCAAGAGCTTCATTGGGTTCAACCAGAACAAGCTCTGAAGAATTATGTCCAACCATTGAAACGCGGTAGACAGCAACAGCTTTCAGATTTCCCGCCGCGTCTCTTTTCAGGATATTGAATAAATCAGCAATGGACACATCCCTATTACGACCTGCATTGATATAAATACAATTTCCTTCGCACTTCAGGACCGTGAAACTCATTATGTCCTCAATGCCCGGCTGAGCCATAACATATTCCTTATCAATTTTAATATTAGCAGAACCAAGGTCCCTCAAAATTAGCTGAACGCTTGTCCTTGTAGCCTGAAGGAATCCGGCTGAAAGCTTATTCTCAACCACTGCGGATACTGTTTCCAACACATTTTCATCGGAGACCCCGGCTCTCGTGGATTCAGTAAGCTGCACGCCGTTATGTGCATTTATAAGATGCGCCTTTATTACGACATCACCGACTCTTTTTGTAAACTCAATACCATTTATGGTAAAGTCTTTTGTTATGACGCTCTTCTCGAACTGAACGATCTCCCCTGTCAATATAGCGTCGACTCCAAGCATTTTTCCAAGCCTGACAGCGGAAAACCTGTCATACCTTCTTGCAGCGGCCTCTTTTCCAATATCAGTATTCATTGCATTCGCCACGGTTTCATGCGGTAACAGTTCAAATATACCGGATTTTTCAGTTAATTCCCTAATAACCTGCCTGACTTCCGAAAGGTGACCTATACCTTGTTCAGGCCTTTCACCCGGCGTTATTGCCATTTTGTTGGGAGTCTTATCGTCAAAATCAATCAGCGCAACAAGATATTTCCTCTCTGCGGCATGACTCATCGGGCAAAGTAAAAACATCAGCAGTAAAGGTGTAATTAAAAACAAAACAAATCTTTTCATAATTGGCCCCTTTCCTAAATGTCCCCAGCTTGAATACCGTATTTCCCCTGACTAATGCAGCTCCTATTTTTCAGCGCGTTTTTTAACTGTTTTCCAGAGGATTTGATTTTTTCCGCCGTCATTTCCCTCTATCGGCATTTCGACCCATCCCCATGGGGTCACAAGCAGAAATCTGAATGTTATTCCACGCTCCGAAAGCTTTGATATATGCGCCACATATCCGGAGATATCCATGAAATTGAAGCTGTCGCTGATTATCCAGACTCTGCGGCATTTTTCGCTGTTAAAAATTGAGGCGTAATCGACGGCAATTCTCATGCAGCTTTCAAGTTCCGCAGTTCCGACGTTTATTACCGCAACTTCCTCTCTTCCAATCGGGCGTTTGACATTCGGAAGGACGTCAGCATATTTTTCAAGCCATTCGATACGCGAGAACAGTTCCTCCATATCAGGTTCAGGATCGGTTTCAAACAGCGCGGCAACCGGATCCGTTTTTTTATCCTCCGGGTCGTTTTCCACGACAAAAATTTCTCTCATCCAATCCTGCACTTTTTCTATGAGTTCAAGAATATAGTCAGGGTATTCGGAAGCCGAAAGCGCCTCAAAAAACTGGCCAATAGTGAAATCTCCCTCGCTTGTTATGTTGTTTTTTCGCGCGTCCATCTAACAGCACCCCCTTTTCATATTTTTACAGATAATAACACAGTCCCGAGTATTGTCATCCAGAGCGAATAACGTTCGCTTTTCCATAAAACACTGAAGTCATATTTTTTACTCCTGATGTTTACAGGAAAAGTTTTTGGGTAGAACATTCCAGTTGTCCTGCAATAATGAACGTACTCAACGCCAAATTTTTCCCTTAAAAAAGATTCTTCCCTCGGAATAATAATAAACACATATACAATAACAAAAGCAATAATAAAGAATAATAAAGCTTTCCAACCCGCCATTATGCCCCAGCCCGCTCCGATAAGACCATTGGCAAAATAGAGAGGATTCCTTAGGAGCGCATAAGCTCCTGTTGTCACAAGCTTTGTAGCTCCAACCACTTCTCCCCGGTATCTCCCAATACAGCCAACAGCCCAGAATCTGAACAACTGCCCCGCTGCCACAAGAATAAGCCCTGAGAGAAAACTTACCCATGTCGGCTTTGCCATAATGAAAATTACTAAAAATAATACTGTCCAAATACCACCGCGCAGTTTAAAGACCAAATCACCAAGTTTATTCATTTACGCTTTCTATATTCATGTGATTTGCTGTTTCAAGAAGCTTTGCGATATAGTTCGAAATTACTTTGATTTCCGGAAGAACTCCCTGCCTCATGTGAAATGCTATCTCCATTATGCGCCCCTTTTCAAAGCACTCTGAAATACTTTCCAGTGATTTATTAAGCTTCGTTATAGTACCTTCTTTTTCCACCAATTCAGAGTCCTTCACCTTTAGAAGGAATTGGCTCTTTTGCATGACACTTACAAGCCAGTCCAAGCCTTCCGCAAAGCTTGCCAAATGCTCGCTGATATCTTCCTGTTCTTTACGTTCAAGCCCTGACGCGATATTTTGAATTCCGGCATTCAGCCTTGGCAAATAGTTTTTAGCTTCCTGGAGGCTTTCAATAACGAGAGTTTTTATTTCACAAGTTTTAAAATGGGCTTCTCTGCCTTTTCTCAGGCGTACAAACGCGGAGGAATCCATTTCCACTCCGTCAACTGTGATATTTGTGTAGGTCAGTCCTTTTCTTGATATTTCTTCGTCAATTTCCGAAATAAGCCGCCGTTTACTTCTCAATATAACCTGTGATGAGGGATTGAACGGTTCTCCATCGATAAAAATTTTCATGCGCTAAATACCACCTTTCAAAGCGATACGCTACGAATTTATTGTAGCACGTCTCTCATCTTTTTCAAAAAATTACCGATCATAATAATATATATTTCCAATAAATGGATATCTCCGACTCAAGGAGGGGTTTTAATGGCCACCGGAACTTTCAGCATTCCAGGCGTTGCAACGGGCATGGATTGGGGAAAAATGGTAGATGAAATAATATCGAATTCCCAAAAGGCTTACAGGCCTATGCTCAACAAACGTGACAATCTTGAACGAAAAATAAGCGTTTATGAAGAATTTAATCAGTCTATCCGCTCGCTTCAGACAAAGCTTACGTCTCTTAGGCTTCCGTCAATTTATAAAGCCAAAACGACAGAGATGACGAGGCTGGACAGTAATGGACTGGCTCAGTCGGTGCTTACGGCAAGCGTAACGAGCGACGCTAAAATCATGAACTATGATATAGAGGTCTTACAGAAAGCCACAACCATGAGCCGCTACGGAAAAACCCTTTCCGGCGCGGTCGGGATGGACTCCGTTTTTTACATCAATGTCGGAGGAAAGAGGGCTAAAATAAATGTGAGGGCGACTGATACGCTTGAAGATATCGCGCGCAAGATAAATAATGCGCGGGATATCACGACTCCGACCGTATCGCTTGACGTCGTCGCATCAGTTGTTGACGGCCAGCTTGTTGTCCGCAGCACAAAAACCGGAGCGGGGAGCGAAGGGAAACTTTCCCAGACTGTAACGCGCTCCAGTATCGGATACGATACGTTTAATTTTTATCCCGACCTTAAAAACGAAACAATAAACGGGGCAGTCGTCATAAGAAGAGGCGATGATACTTATTACCTCGGGCGTGACTTTGATATAGTCGGAAACGAGATACGCTGGCGAGATTCGGATCCAAAAGCCGCAACCGCCGG
>WRBZ01000102.1 GCA_009784305.1 Synergistaceae bacterium | reverse complement strand
TTAAACGAATTAAAAGATGTAAACGGTATCCTGTTGTTTTCATGTATTGCCCGCCGTATGATGATAATGTGCGTCAATCCGCTGAGAGAGTTGGAAATCGCGAGGGATACGATAAGTCCCGATATTCCCTTTATGATGGGCTACGCATGCGGGGAAATCTGCCCTATATTAATTAAGGACGGGGTTCCGTACAACAGATTTCATAATTACTCATTGGTCATTCTTGTTATCTAAAATAGAGAGGAGGTGCTTGATATGTTGAAATGCGCGTCGGTTTATACCTACGAAATTGACGATCCGGAAATTGCCTTTGCTGAAATCAAAACGCAACTGGATCAAAGAATAGAACTACTTGAACATTCGGTCGGCATCATCGTGTGTCATCCTGAATTTATCACCTCCGGCGTCTTAATGCAAATCTGCGGGCGCCTGCCGTTCGATCTGGCGGGAGTCACGACCTCTTCGCAAGCTGTTAACGGCGAGGCCGGCGAGCTCGTATTAACTGTCTTCGTGATGACATCGGATGACGCCATGTTTAGAACGGGCGTAACGGAAGGACTGGAAGAGGATATTGATACAGCTGTCAAAGCTGCATTTGATAAAGCCACGCAGGGCATTGATGAATTACCCAAACTTGCCATTATATTCCCTCCGTTCATTTTAAAAAATGCGGGGGATCTTTACGTGAACGCGTGCCAAAGAATCATACCTAACACGCCGCTTTTCGGAGGAGTTGCCATAGACGACACTCTTACTTTTAATGAAAGCGAAGCTGTTTTTAACAATGAAAGTTATAAAACTGAGATGTCTTTTATATTGTGTTACGGCAATATAAATCCGCGCTTTGTCATTGGAACGTTTCCCGAGGACAAAGTCATGCCGTATAAGGGAGAAATAACAAAATCAAACGGAAACATCGTTCACGAAATCAATGGTATAAATGCTCATCAATATTTTGAAAGCATTGGATTTGTAAGCAATGGCGTCCTTAAAGAAAACTATATTTTTGTACCGTTTGTGATCGACCAAAAAAAGCGCGCAGATTATGATGGTATACCGGTTATGCGCAGGCTTGCCTCCTTCAAGGAGGATGGAACAGCAAATTTCCGCGGCTATGTTGATGAAGGCTCGACCTTTACAATGCTGAAATGCGGGGTTGAAGATGTATTGAAAACGACGCGTCAATGGATAGAACGGTTGAACGATTTGTCCGGAGTAAACGGTATCCTGTTGTTTTCGTGCATCGTCCGCCGGATGATGATAATGTGCGTAAATCCCCTAGGGGAATTGGAAATCGCAAGAGATACGATTAGTTCCGATATTCCCTTTATGATGAACTACGTATGCGGCGAAATATGCCCGACATTAGTGAAGGACGAAATACCAACCAACAGATTTCATAATTATTCGCTGGTCATGCTTATTATCTAAAAATTATTAATTATAAAAGCGGAGGAGTTTATCATGTTGAAATGTGCAAGTGTTTTTACCTGTGAAATTGACGACCCTGGAATTGCCTTAACTGAAATTATGGCGCAACTGGATGAAAAAATAACCCTTCTTAAACATTCGGTAGGCATTGTAATGTGTCACCCCGAATTTATAGCCACCGGCGTTTTGAAGCATATCTGCGAGAATCTGCCGTTCGATCTGGCGGGGATAACAAATGCGTCGCAGGCGGTAAACGATGAGGTTGACGAGCTTATCTTAACAATTTTCGTGATGACATCGGATGACGTTTGGTTCAGGACTGGAGTTACGGATAGCCTAAACGAAGGCGTTGACGAGCCAACCAGGATCGCGTATGAAAAATCGGCAGTGGGCGAAAGCAGCCCGCCAAAGCTCGCCCTTATATTTCCACCGTTCTTTTTTAGACAGAACGCGGGAGATGTATATGTGAAAGTGTGGGAAAAAATCATTCCCGGAACACCATTTTTCGGAACGTTAGCAACGGACGACACAGTATCGTTTAAGGAATGTGAGACTATTTATAACGGAATGAATAAGAAGGACGCCATGCCGTTTGTGTTATGCTACGGGAATATAAACCCGCGCTTTCTTATAGCCACCCTCCCCGAAAACAGCGCTATGTCATTAAACGCTAAAATCACGAAATCAAACAACAATATAGTTTATGAAATCAATCACATAAACGCGCGCAAATTCTTTACGGATGCTAATTTTTCCGAAAACCTGATTATAGTTCCGCTTAAAATGAATTTATTTAAACGCGAAGACTATGACGGCGTTCCCGTCGTACGCAGCGTCGCTTCTTATACTGAGGAAGGGGCGGCTATATTTTTCGGGGATGTTGACGAAGGTTCAACCTTTTCATTGCTTAATTTTGAATATGATGATATTTTATCCACTTCGTCACGTGAGATCGGACGTATCAATGAGCTGTCGGATGTGAACGGCGCGCTTCTGTTCTCGTGTGTTATCCGTCGCATGGTGCTTATGGGCGCCGGTAGACTTTTATCGGAGCTGGAAATCGCCAATAATCTGATAAAAACGGACATTCCATTTATGATGGGCTACGCGGGCGGTGAAATTTGCCCGACCTCAATTAATAACGGTATCCCGACGAACAGGTTTCATAATTATTCGCTAGTCATACTTGTAGTGTAATGCAGATTATGTCAGACGCTGATCTTAATAGTGGATTTGTCGATAGAAGCGAATACGTTGAGTTGGAGCAAAAGCTCAAAGCCGCCGAGATTGAAAAAAACAAACTCGCGCGGGAGCTAAGAATGCTTTTGAAGCGTGAAGAGATAAATAAACTAAATGTCGATACTCAAGCAGGACTCAATAGAATTATTACCGATGAGAAACAAAAGCAGGAGATGTATGTCCATCTGCTATTACAGTTATACCCTGATGTCATTTTTATTTTTGACGAAAATTTAAAATTCCTGCTTGGCAGCAAATCCATATCAAAAATTATTGATATCGATGACGTTTCCCTACTGCAAGGACGAGACCTCGACAACATAATAGAAAGATACCACCCTTCCGCTTTTACTGAAAGAGTGATCGAGCAAATACAAAGTATAGTTTCATGCCAATGTGATATTTCAGAAAGCATTTTCGAAATTTCCGCCAATACAAGCAATTATGAGGTTGACATACTGCCTTTTTACTATAACAATGATGTATTTGCAGGCGTTCTTTTAGTTATGCATGACATAACTGAGCTTATAAAGGCAAAGGAAATCGCGGAGCGGGCGAGTCGGGCCAAAAGCGATTTTCTTGCGTGTATGAGCCATGAGATCCGCACCCCCATGAACGCCATCATAGGCATGGCTGAGCTTTCGCTGCGAGAGGACAAACTGGACGCAGCCCGCGAGCATATACTTACGGTGAAACAGGCAGGCGCGAATCTATTATCCATAATCAACGATATTTTAGACTTCTCAAAAATCGAAGCTGGATCCATGCAAATAATTAAGGCGGAATACTTAATATCGTCTCTGCTGAACGATGTAATAAGCATTATCAGGATGAGGATAATCGATTCCCCAATACGTTTTGTGGTGAATATAAACAGCAATATTCCAAACGCGCTGATTGGCGATGAACTCCGAATACGTCAAGTCTTGATCAATGTTTTGGGTAACGCGGTCAAATACACGGAGAAGGGCTTTATATGCTTTTCAGTAAACGGGGAAGTAACCGATGAAGACGTTTTAATCCTGACTTTGGAAGTGAAGGACAGCGGCAAGGGCATAAAGCCGGAGGATATAAAAAATCTGTTCCGTGAATATGTTCAAGTTGATATGGATAAAAACAAAGGCATTGAAGGAGTGGGGTTGGGCCTTAGTATTACCAATAGCCTTGTAAAAGCGATGAGAGGCAGCATCAGCGTCGAATCCGAATACGGAAAAGGTAGCACATTTACCGTTAAGTTGCCGCAAGGAATATGCAGCCACGAAAAGCTGGCAATTGTTAATAACCCAAAAGAAATGAGCGTCCTCGTTTATGAGCGCCGCGAAATTTACGCTGATTCCATAGATTTTACCGTGGGTAATTTAGACGTGTTTTGCGCTCGCGCCTCAAATGATGATGAACTCTACGAAAAAATGTCAGAAAATACATATTCTCATATTTTCATATCGTTTGTTCTGTATAACAATAACAAAGAAACTATTCAAGACCTGAAAGCAACCGCAAAAATAATCATTCTTACGGAGTTTGGAGAGACTATTCCCGATAAAAGGCTGAACACACTTGCGATGCCAGCTCATGCAATATCCATTGCCAACTTGCTGAACGGCGTATCCGACAGTTTTGCATACAGTGAAAGCGGCGGATCCATAGTCCGGTTTACCGCGCCGGAAGCGAGGGTTCTTGTGGTTGACGATATCAATACAAATTTGAAAGTTGCAAAAGGCTTGCTGTTACCTTACAAAATGGAGATCGACCTGTGCGGCAGCGGCATGGAAGCGATCGAAGCAGTTAAAACAAAAAATTACGATTTAGTGCTTATGGATCACAGGATGCCCGAAATGGATGGCGTGGAAACTACTGACCGCATAAGGGGTTTGGGCAGCATGAACCCGTTTTATCGGAGTCTGCCGATTGTCGCGCTGACGGCCAACGCTGTTTCCGGCATGAGAGAAATGTTTTTGAAGAGCGGATTTGACGATTATCTGTCTAAACCGATAGATACCGTC
>WRBZ01000101.1 GCA_009784305.1 Synergistaceae bacterium | reverse complement strand
TTGACATTAAGTATATATCAGAGTGGGTAAAGGTAAAAATAGACGCTGAGAACCTTCGCACATTGTACAGGCTTAAAAGGCTTGGAATGGAAACAACGGAAGCCATAAAATACATCCACAAAGGCGGAAGTATTTCTCCTGATCGTTTTGTTCAGATAATATCCGAACCTGTTGAAGGATGGGGGCGCTTCCTTGCCGCAAGTAACCTGAGTAGCGCGTTGGTTCATGAATCAACGGATATAGAGAGTACGATAATTAATATGGAGCGCATATTGGACGAATATTCGATAAAAATACTGTATTGCGCTAAATATGACGCTTTTTCGCCGGCTAATGTTCTTCTTTACCTTTGTATGAAAGAAAGCGAAGTAAAGAACCTGAGAATAGCTCTTGTTGCCGTTGCGAACGGCGCCGATAAAGACTTAGCAAGGAGGCTGCTGCGTAATGTCAGATAATACAAAACTACCAACAGCAGCGATAGGAGATTATGAGATGGTGCTCCCGTTTCAAGCTGTCGGTATAAAACCTTTTATAATGCCGGTTCAGGAATATGAAGCTTTTCCTTCCCTTATCGACAGGCTGGCGATTGAGAATTATGCCGTGGTTTTTGTTCAGGAGGAATTATTCATAGCCTATAAACAAAAAATTGAGGAAATAAACGATAACTGGAGCGTAAGCGTTATTCCCATACCGGGCATACGCGGCTCAAAAGGGGCGGGACTTGCTGCTATTCGTAGCAGCGTTGAGAAGGCTGTGGGGATGGATATATTAGCAGTTAAATGATAATGAATATCTGGAGGCGATAGATTGTGGTCGCAGAAAAAACGGTAAAAGGTGTAATTGACAGAATCTCAGGCCCACTCGTGGTAGCAAAGGGAATGTTAGGCGCCAGCATGTACGATGTCGTCCGCATAGGAGATATAGGACTTGTCGGCGAGATAATAGAATTGAAGGACGATACGGCATCAATTCAAGCTTATGAGGAAACCTCGGGATTAATGCCGGGAGAGCCGGTTATAGGAATCGGTGAGCCTCTTTGTGTTGAATTGGGTCCTGGAATAATAGAACAATTTTTTGACGGCGTACAGCGTCCGCTTGTACTTATTGAGGAAGCCGCAAAGAGTCCGTATATTACGCGCGGAATAAATGTTCCGAGTATAAATCGTGAGAGGAAATGGAGCTTCACTCCGAAGGTCAAACAGGGCGACAAAGTGGTTCAGGGAGATATTTTGGGCGTTGTTCAGGAAACTGTCGTTGTAGAACATAGGATAATGGTTCCCCAGGGGATGGACGGCGTTGTCCGTGAAATAAAATCCGGCAGCTATACTGTGGAGGAGACCATAGCGGTAATTGACGGAGCAAACGGTCAGCACAATGTTCAGATGCTTCAGCGCTGGCCGGTCCGTATAGGGCGCCCCGTGGCAAAACGCCTCTCTCCGGATATGCCTCTTACAACCGGACAGAGAATTATTGATACGTTCTTCCCAATAGCTATGGGAGGAACAGCTTGCGTTCCCGGCCCGTTCGGTTCAGGCAAGACGGTCGTTCAGCACCAGCTCGCGAAGTGGGCACAGGCGCAGATAGTCGTGTATGTAGGATGCGGAGAGCGCGGAAACGAGATGACGGACGTTTTACTCGAGTTTCCGAAGCTTGAAGACCCGCAGTCGGGTCATCCACTCATGAAACGCACAGTTTTGATAGCAAACACTTCAAATATGCCCGTGGCAGCACGGGAGGCCAGCATATACACCGGAATAACCATAGCTGAATACTACAGGGATATGGGGTATTCCGTCGCGCTCATGGCGGACTCGACAAGCCGCTGGGCGGAAGCTTTGCGCGAGATGTCGGGAAGGCTTGAGGAAATGCCGGGTGAGGAAGGATACCCCGCTTATCTTGGAACCCGCGTCGCATCGTTCTATGAGCGTGCCGGGAGATGTGTGGTGCTTGGGAATGAAAAACGTGAAGGGTCCATAAGCGCCATAGGAGCGGTATCGCCTCCCGGCGGGGACTTATCGGAACCGGTCAGCCAGAATACGTTACGCGTCGTTAAAGTTTTCTGGGGATTGGACGCCAATTTGGCGTATCAGAGACACTTCCCGGCCGTAAACTGGTTATTGAGTTATTCTCTTTACACTGAAAAAATGGATGAATTCTGGAACGAAAAATTTGATGACGAGTGGAGCTCCCTTCGCATAGATGGTATGACGCTCCTTGAAGAGGAGGATAAGCTGAAAGAAGTCGTGCGCCTTGTCGGTATTGACTCACTTTCACGTGAAGAACGCATGGTACTTGAAACAACCAAGTCCATTCGTGAGGATTTCCTGCATCAAAATGCTTTCCATGAGATAGATACTTACGCATCAATGGACAAGCAGTTTAAAATGCTGCGCGCGATAATAAAATTCCATACTCTTGGAATGGAAGCATTAAAGAAGGGTGTTCCTATGAACAAGCTGTTCAACCTTCCGGTACGCGAGACAATTGCCCGAATGCGTTACCTTGAAGAAAAGAACATCTCCGGCATTGATAAGATTGAGGATCAAATTAAAAAAGAAATAAATGACCTGTTTACTGTTGGAGGTGAAAATTATGCCGCCTAAAAATATGCTGCCTAAGGAATATCAAACACTTTCAGGGTTGGCAGGACCGCTTATAATGGTTGAAAAAACCACGTCTGTAATGTACGACGAGCTGGTGGAAATAAGGCTTGGAAACGGTGATTTGCGCAGCGGGCGAGTGCTGGAAATTGAGTCGGATAGAGCTCTTGTGCAGGTGTTTGAAGGAACTTCCGGAATAGACATAGACTCCACAAAGGTTCGTTTTCTTGGAAAAGTGCTTACTATTCCCGTAGCGCGCGACATGCTCGGGCGGGTTTTCAACGGGCGCGGTATACCGATAGACGGAGGCGCTCCGATAATTTCTGAGACACGCCTTGATATAAACGGAGTTCCTATGAACCCATATTCCCGCGATTTCCCGTCCGAATTCATACAGACCGGTATATCCACAATTGACGGAATGAATCCTATGGTTCGCGGTCAAAAGCTGCCCATATTTTCAGGAAGCGGATTGCCGCATAACCGCATGGCTGCCCAGATAGCACGTCAGGCTTCGGTCATAAGCGGACATACAGATTTCGCGGTAGTATTCTCGGCCATGGGAATAACCTATGAAGATGCTTCATTCTTCATGGAGGATTTCCGTAAGACCGGTGCGCTTGAGCGCGCGGTAATGTTCATCAACCTTGCCGACGACCCTGCTATAGAGCGAATAACAACGCCGCGCCTTGCCCTGACAACTGCGGAATATCTCGCATTTGAGCATGGAATACATGTCGTCGTAATTTTGACCGACCTCACCAACTACTGCGAAGCGCTACGCGAAATTTCAGCGGCGCGCAAGGAAGTTCCCGGACGCAGAGGATATCCGGGCTACCTTTACACCGACCTTGCGACCATGTACGAGCGCGCGGGGCGTCTTAAGGGGCGTAAGGGATCAATAACCCAGATACCTATTCTGACGATGCCTGAAGACGACAAAACCCACCCTATCCCGGACCTTACAGGATACATAACCGAAGGGCAGTTGATACTGGACAGAGGCCTACACCGCAAGGGCATATACCCACCGGTTGACGTCATGCCTTCACTTTCGCGTCTTAAGGATAAGGGAATAGGGAAGGACAAAACCAGAGAAGACCATGCAGACCTCATGAACCAGCTTTTCGCAGCTTACGCGCGCGGGAAAGACGCGAAGGAACTTGCGATAATACTTGGAGAGGGCGCTCTTACCGAAGAGGATAAAGCTTTTGCAAAATTTTCTACTGAGTTTGAAAATAGCTATGTCAGGCAGGGAGAATATGAAAACCGCTCCATAGCAGACACTTTAGAGCTTGGGTGGGACCTGCTTACGATGATACCGGCAAAGGAACTTAAACGCGTACGTGATGAGTATATAGAAAAATACCTTAAACCACGCGTTGGAAAAAACTGATTGAGGGGGCGAATGTAAATGGCCCGGCTTAGTATAAATCCGAACCGGATGGAGATGTCACGCCTCAAAAAAAGGCTTGTGGCTGCGGTTCGTGGGCATAAAATGCTTAAAGACAAACAGGATGCCCTTATAAAAGCATTTCTTGAGCGAGCCCGGGAAGGAAAGCAGCTTCGCGAAGAGGTAGAAAAGGAGCTTGCGGAGTGCAATGCAAGTTTCCTTATTTCGCGCGCCCAAACGCTTCCTGCAATGCTTGAACAGGCTCTAATGATTCCGGGTTCAAAAAGTACGCTTTCGATTTCATGGTGTAATGTAATGAGCGTATCCGTACCGGAGTATGATGTTCACCAGGACGGCAGAGCCGTTAACTACGGATTCGCTTTGACGCCTGGAAGCCTCGATGTAGCTCTTGAGCGTTTTTCAAAGCTTATTCCGCGATTGTTCTTTCTTGCCGCGAAAGAAAAAGCTATTCGCCTCATGGCAGTCGAGATAGAGCGCACACGCCGTCGTGTAAACGCGCTCGAGTATGTTATGATCCCTAACTTCAACGAAACCATAAGATACATTTCAATGAAGCTGGACGAGCAGGAACGCGGCACTCTAAGCCGCCTTATGAAAATTAAGAAGATAGTAAGAGAAAAATAAACGAACACCCACTCGGCGGGAGTTTTTCGTTGTTAT
>WRBZ01000100.1 GCA_009784305.1 Synergistaceae bacterium | reverse complement strand
CTGATCCAATCCCCTTCATCGGTAATCATTTCTTCATGCTCAAAACAATGCCCATGCTCGGCGACCCACTCTTCTAAAGTATTTGCCAGTTTTGGCTGAAGGGCGCTCAATGTCTTCATGTTGGCTTCCCATATAGAAAGGTTGTCTTGGGGTAGAATTTTCTTTACCATCATTCTTTCCCTTTCACTGTCTTAAGATTGCTTATTCTTGAGAAAACTGAAACAGGTATTTTAGGAGTTTCAATAATCTCCTTGCTCGCGTTTGCCGCAGCTATATTTTCAGCAACTATTGCATCCCAGAGCTCTTTTCTCCATATCTGCGTCTTTTTTGGCGCCTTTATCCCGAGGCGTACCAAGTCTCCGCGTATATCAACAACCATTACTTCAATATCGTCGCCAATTTGGATCGCCTCTCCCGTTTTTCGGCTCAGAACTAACATTCTTCAGCCTCCTGCGCATTTTTTGCCTTCGCTTTCATATCCGCACGGACTGATTCCGAGAAAACAGGATGTCTTAATGGATAATCTTCATTCAACACAATAATCTGAGCGGCTTTCCTTGTTTTAACGTTTATCAATATAGGAGCGCGCATATTGACAGTCATGTCCCATGGCGCTGAAGACGGGATAGAAACTACACTCAGAAGCGCAAGGTCATCGTTGCTCTGGATCTCTCCCAACAGTTCAATCTCGTCATCGGGTATTCTCGCGTTGTATTCAGGCATAACTATATCAGGAGTGGTTATCGGTAAAGCAAGTTCAGCGTCATCGAGGCTTTGCAACCACTTTATCACGCTTTCTTCGTCACCGGTTATAGCCCAGCTATGATTTCGTTCAAATCCTGGAATACCTCGGGGAAAAACAATGACATCTTCCTCTTCGTAGAATAATTCCCCAAATCTCGTCGTATTAATAGAATAGGTGTGCGTCATTATTTTACCTTCCTTTTCAAATTAATGACAAACACCGCCTGTTGGCGGCGTTTGCTATTGCCATCCAATCAACTTGTACTTATTTATCTTAAAAAATCCAGCAACGTAGGCTGAATAACTCTCGATACAACCGCAAGGCTTGCCTGATACATCGCTTGCAGCATTGCAAAGTCAGTAGCGGCTTTTGATAAATCTATCCCTACAACATTGTCCAAAAGTTCGGTCATGCTTACATTGTTCGCCATAAAACGATAAACATTATTTGAATAACGGTTTTCAAGAGCGCCCTCAGTCGCCATGCATTTTAACAAATTATCAATGAAACCGTCTATCTGAGACAGCAGATAATTGCTCAAAGCTCTTCTGTTTTCCGACTCCATCGTAATCGATAAGTTATCGAGCACATCGAAGAAATTCGCCTGCGCGGTGTTAGCGCCGCTGCGGACAGTTATATTCTGTTGATTATTTATCGAATGAGGAGCTCCTCCACGCTTTTGATTTACCAGCGAAGTCCCGAATATATCGGCAGCTCTGTTTGTAAGAGGAACAGTAGCTGGATTGCCATCAATTTTAACGTTGTAGCCGCGCGGCGAATAAATGATCATACAGCCATCATTATTGATTTCAGCCTTCAGGTCTTCATCCTGGAAGCGGGAATTGATAAGGTCCACCAACGCTTGTGGATTAAAACTACTCATGGACTCCTGTGCAGCGTAAAGGTCAATCGTATGGTTGTAACCCGCTACATTTATTGTTAATATATCTCCATTTACAAATACAGGCAAGCCTCCTGAAATGTCTATTGTTCCCTTGATAGCATTATCGCATTGCAAACCTCTTTCAGCCACATCGCCTGAGAGATCGTATATGCTGACTGCGGAACCATCTCTGGCACATATTGCAAACATAACTGCATCTCCGGCAGGTATCCCGACCTGTCCCATGCGAGGATCAAAATAATTGACTTCAAGCCAATCACCGGCCTGATCACGTATCTTATCGAGAATATCTTTTACAGTGTCGGTTGCCGTGACATCTATATCTATCATTCGCCCCATCGAGCGTATGCGAATCGTGCCCGGCGTAGCCCCGACATCAGTAATAGTTTGATTATCAAGCATAGCGGGGGTTGCTGTTATTCCCGCATGAATCCCCATCTGCGTTGCTATGCCCATGGAATATGTACCCCATGCGCTGTCAGGAACTGGCATATCTATGATGCTTACCGGCTCTCCCGTTGTGGAGAAGAGGGAACTCTGCGGGGCGCCGCTGCTATCAGTTGATCTAATCACCCGCAGAAGCTCCATTCCGCTTTGCTCATTTACCTGCTTGGCTATCTGAGCCATGACTTTATTGCGATCAACAAAACCGGTTGCTGTATCAACTACATCTTTTCGGTTAAGTTTCACGGTGTACGTTTTTCCATCCCCCACCACAACTTTAAGGTATGCGGGAGTCATTGAGTCAAGGCACGCAGCTGAAGCGAAAATTACATCATTTGCGTTATTATCGGTCCTGATCGCTGTGGAAAGCCCCATTATATCCGCATATCCAGAATCATTCATATCAAGGAACAACACGGGCATGTTTTGTACAGCCTTTATAATAAGCCTGCTTGTAGCTCCTTCATAATTATTGCTGGTACCAAGGCCTGCCTCAGTAGCGTCCTGGTTTAACTGCCCGGGTCCCATAAAATTGCTGACTGTCACTTCTAACCAACCAAGTCCGGCATTTCTGAGCCTTTCGGCGATTTGTTCCATAGTATAGCTTCCTTCTGAAAGCTTAAGGTCAACAATATTGTTTCCGCTTATAATTCTCCAGTGAAGCCCTTCAGGCCCCACATCCAATGTTTGCCCCGCCGGGAATTCCACGCTCTTGAGAGCCGTCTCCATTCCAAGATATCTGAGCAAGTCTATATGGCTGTGATCCGTAACGCGCCGAGATTCCTGAGATACCGTAGAGCCTTTTATAATACCGGTAGCCGCTTCTGACGTCAGTTGAAAACCGAACAACTGTACTGCAGCTCCCGTGGCTGTCATGGTAAATTTAGGATAAGCAAGGGATTCGCCTGCGACGTTTGAATTTAAAAAATCATCGGGATACGGCCTGTCGCGTTTAGCAACAACTATCAACTGCGTTCCGTCCGGAGATACCCTTGCAGCCATGCCGGTTACGGCTTCTACTTTCAAAGCTATGTCTTTCAATGTATCCCCTTCGCTTAAAAATATCTGAACGGGATTTGCCCCTCCCACGCTGAAAGAAAGCGAACTGGCTGTACCAGAAATACCGGAATCTCCTGTGCTCAAAGGATCATCGTAACCAAAAATCTGCATGGTTCCACCACCGGTTGAACTCACAGTGTCGGCGACAGAAATATCCCCCGCTATTCTAAGAGATATACGCCCGTTTACTATGCTCGCGACGTCAGGTTCTCCGCTCATGGGAACGATCTTCTGGTTTATGTCCCTTACAAGGTCATAAATATTTGAATAATTATCAAGTTCAAAATCATATTTTATTCCATCAACAGTTATTGTTATAGATTTTCCGGTTTTGTCAGGCATCCACCCCGCCGCGTTGATGATCCCCATAAGCCCCTTAGAGTTCGGGAGCGCGCTTCTGTTAATGCTGCCAAAAAGCTTGGAGGCATCAGATCCGCTGACAAGAAGCTCTTCCCCATTGGCAGCCCGCAGGACAAGCTGCCCGTTTACATGGCTTGCGCGTACGCTAGGTGGTAATCCTACATCCCCTGGCACCGGATTATTCAAAGCATCAACCAGATCATCAATATTAGTATATGAGCCCGAAAGTGATATAGTATGAAGCGCTCCGTTTACTACAAGTTCTAATGACAGAGGGCCGAGACCTGCAGGAGGAAATGCTACCTGTTTATCCCCCATCAAAACATTACTTTTCCAGTCAATACTGCTCATATCTATGACCAGCCCGGCGATGCTCTGTTCAGTCGGCGCCAGATCGGTAGCCGGCCATCCCGTTATCTGCAACGGTTGACCCGTATTACTGGTGAACACAAGACGCTGAATTCCTTTATCAAGGTCTTTTTCCACTTTTACCCCAATAAGTTTATCCGCTCCGCCCTCTTTTATGGAACGGCTAAAAAGTTCAGCTAACTGATCCATTGTAAGGCCGCGTAATTCTTCCGGATCACGGAATTTATTAAAATCGGAGAAATCTGTATTACCGGTCGCTATTTCATCTATCCATATTTCTGGAATTTGAACATATACGACGGTGTCGTCCCCAAGCCTGATCTCGATTTTTTCCGCCCGTCCCGTCCATGTCCATTCGATTGGCACATAGTGGCTCTTTACATTATAGGATGCGTAATTATCCCCGAAAAGCTCGTTTCCCGTAAATGAAACTTCGCTCACGACTCCATTTTCTATTTCAAAGTGTATCTTTTTATCTGAGCCGTTATACACGATCCTTCCAAAAGCGTCATAAGTAAACGGTTTTGTTCCTGTATCCAGTCCTGATAAAAGGTATTTACCGGCAATGGAGGTATTTGCCGTATTGCGCATTGACTCTTTGATTTGCTGTATTTCCACTGAAATGGCTTTAAGTTCCTCATTTGAAAGAGCGCCATCTCCGGCATATATCAAAAGCTCGCGTATTCGCTGAGCATCCGTAAGCAATTGGTCAAATGTATTCCACGAGGCTTTAAGCCATGAAATGGCATCCTGCTGATTCTTTATGTATTGTTCATTTTCGAAAATAGATGTGCTTATACCGAGACCGCGAGCAACCGCTAT
>WRBZ01000099.1 GCA_009784305.1 Synergistaceae bacterium | reverse complement strand
GCAATTAATGTCTAAGCAGCCGCATTGTTCTTTTTGCGGTAAAAAAGAAAGCGAAGCAGGAAGGCTTTTCTCCGGAGTGGAAGGCACAATATGCAGTGATTGTGTTGCTTTATGCAATATTCTGCTTTCAGAGCAAGACGAAACCGCATATAAGTCAGGGGAAGGGAAAGTTTCCGCGAAGAGCAAATTTCAGATACAGGATACAACTCCCAAAGAACTGAAAGAGTTCCTCGATCTTTATATAATATCCCAGGAACAAGCCAAACGCATAATTTCAGTCGCCGTATACAACCATTATCAGAGGGTAAAAAACAATCTTTATGTTAAAGATACCGAAATAGAGCTTCAAAAAAGCAACGTCCTTCTCGTCGGACCTACAGGAACAGGAAAAACGCTTATAGCACAAACGCTTGCCCGTAAGCTAAATGTTCCGTTCGCTATTGCGGATGCTACGACATTGACCGAAGCCGGTTACGTGGGAGAAGATGTGGAGAATGTTCTGGTAAGGCTCCTTCAGGCAGCGGATTATAATTTAGCGGCAGCGGAAACAGGAATAGTTTACATAGATGAAATAGATAAAATAGGCAGAAAGTCCGAATCCTCATCCATAACAAGGGACGTGTCAGGGGAAGGAGTCCAGCAAGCCCTTTTGAAGATACTTGAAGGGACGGTCGCAAACATTCCCCCGAAAGGCGGGCGCAAACATCCTCAGCAGGATTTCATCCAAATCAACACAACAAATATTTTGTTTATATGCGGGGGAGCTTTTGAGGGTTTAGAGGAGATAATCGCAAAACGCGAGAACAAAAAAACGATGGGATTCGGAGCCGAAATAACAGTGGCGAAAAGCAAACACAGGTACGAACTAATGGCGCGTATGCAGCCGGAGGATGCGGTTTCTTTCGGATTTATCCCTGAGCTTGCGGGGCGCCTGCCCGTTTGCGTCGCCCTGCACGAACTTGATGAGGCGGCGTTGATTCGCATACTTATTGAACCAAAAAATTCACTTGTGAAACAATACAAAAAAATGTTTTCAATGGAAGGGGTATCCCTTGAATTTAAGGAGGACGCTTATTCCCGCATAGCGGAACTTGCAATGGCGCGCAAAACCGGAGCCAGAGGGCTTCGGTCAATACTTGAAGATAAAATGCTGGATCTGATGTACGAGATCCCTTCAGAAGCTGTCAAGCCAAAATATATTGAAATCACGAAAGATTATATAGACGGGAAGATAGATACCCATTTATTGTTGAAAGCAGAAGAAAGGGAGGTCGCATAATTGGACGGAAGTTTGCCGCCCCGAATCCCTGTTATTCCCGTGCGTGACGTTATCGTTTTTCCCGGTATCATAACGCCGCTCTTTATAAAACGCCCCGGAACTTTAAAAGCCATAGAATCAGCGATGCTTCAGGAAAGAACTGTTCTTGTGGTAGGGCAGCAGGTGATGGATGTCGAGGACCCGACTCCCGTACAGATTTACGATGTCGGCACAGTCTGCGGAATAATTCAGATGGTCCGCATACCAGGGGGGGCTTCAAAGGTTTTAGTGGAAGGATTGGTCCGGGCAAAAGTTACGTCTTATGAGAAAGAGGACGATTATTTAATGGCTAATATCGTTCCCCGCTCCTGGGATGATACTAACGTTAATTTATTGCCGCTGCAACGAAGCGTGCTTGAACAGTTTGAGAAATATAACCAGCTTCAACAGAAGATCCCAAGCGAAGTCATGGGGTCTATTCTCGGGATAGAGAACCCTTTCCAGTTAGTCGAAGTTGTAGGGGCTCACATGAACGTGAAACTGGAGCTGAAACAGAGACTTCTCGAAACATTCGACAGTGAGGAAGCGTTAAAGTTCATCTTGAAGATGCTTTTTGAGGAGATAGATATCCTTGAAGTCGAAAAAAACATACAGGATAAAATCAGAACGCAGGTCGAACAGCATAACAGGGAATACTATCTCAGGGAGCAGTTAAAAGCGATTCAATCGGAGCTGGGCAGCGGCATGGATGAAAATGTTGGCGAGGTTGCCGAGCTTGCGAAAAAAATAGATTCCGCCAATATGACTGAGGAAGCAAAAAATAAGGCTTTACACGAATTGGATCGTATGAAGCGTATGCCTTCCATGTCACCTGAAGCGGTTGTCATAAGGACATATCTTGATTGGCTCATCTCGCTGCCCTGGCAGGTACGGAGCGAAGATATGCTCGACATCGCCAGGGCTGAAAAAATCCTCAATGATGACCACTACGGACTGGAGAAAGTAAAGGAGCGGATCCTCGAATTTCTGGCGGTAAGAAGGCTTGTTTCAGAAGGCCCTTCACCTGATTCCATGCGCGCGCAAGTGTTGTGTTTTGTAGGGCCTCCCGGCGTCGGTAAGACATCCCTTGGCCGTTCGATAGCGAAGGCTTTAGGGAAAAATTTCGTGAACTTTTCACTGGGCGGTATGCGCGATGAGGCTGAAATAAGGGGGCATCGCAGAACGTATATAGGCTCCCTTCCCGGAAGAATAATACAGCAGCTTCGCAAGGCGGGTACGCGCAATCCCGTGATGCTTCTCGATGAGATTGATAAACTTGGCAATGACTTCAGGGGAGACCCTGCCTCCGCGTTGCTTGAGGTCCTCGACCCTCAGCAAAACTATAATTTCTCCGACCATTTCCTCGATGTTCCTTTTGATCTGCATGAAGTCCTTTTTATCACCACAGCGAATTCCTCATATTCGATTCCCAAACCTCTCCTTGACCGCATGGAGGTTATACGCCTGTCCGGATACGTCCAGCAGGAAAAAGTTCAAATAGCCCGTAAGCATTTACTGCCCCGCGTTCTGAAAGAAAACGGCGTCAAGAAAAGAAAACTGAAATTGAGCGCTCAGGCATTGAATCACGTTATAACGGAATACACGCGTGAAGCCGGCGTGCGCGAACTTGAGCGTCAGCTTGCGAATATCGCGCGCAAGACAGCGCGTAAAATAGTTGATTCTGAGCAGGATGGAACCCGGAGCGGGTATACTTATGAAGTGACGGTCAAAAATCTCAAGGACTATCTGGGCGTTCCCAAGCTTTTCGACACGAGAATCGCTTCCGAACCTTCCAAGGGGCTTGCCACGGGGCTGGCTTGGACTGAATCGGGCGGAGATGTTTTGATGATAGAGGTCGCCGTCATGAAAGGTAAAGGAAGTATTATCCTTACAGGAAACCTTGGAGATGTCATGAAAGAATCCGCCGCTATAGCCATAAGCCATCTTCGTTCAAAGGCCAAGGAATTGAAGATTCCGCGAGTTGACTGGGAGAAAACTGATATCCATGTCCACGTTCCCGACGGAGCCGTCCCTAAGGATGGACCTTCAGCAGGCGTTACAATGGCTTCCGCCGTGCTTTCCGCTTTGGGAAGCCGCCTGATACGCAGCGACGTTGCGATGACGGGGGAAATCTCCTTACAAGGGCGCGTGCTGCCAGTCGGAGGAATAAAGGAAAAGGTACTTGCCGCAAAACGTTACAACATAAGCGAAGTGATTCTGCCGAAACCGAATCAGGTAGATATATCTGAAATCCCGGAGAACATAATCGCCGGTATGACATTCCATTACGCCAGCAGAATTGAAGATGTGTTTGAAAAAGCATTTTTGTAAAGCAGGGATTAAACCGTAGAGGACACCGCCCTCGGCGTCCCGCTTTCAGGGAATTTCGCCATATACAAAAATTCAAACTGCATAATCTGAAACAAGCACAAAGGAGCATCAGAATTGAGGGTAATTGCCAAAGAAAATAAAATTCAGTCCCACTGGAATGTGAAAGTTGAGGCTACCGCTTTCCTGGAAAACCAGTTTCCGGCGGATGAAGAACTGGCTGAGATTGCTCTTGCCGGACGATCGAACGTCGGCAAGTCAACGCTTGTGAACGCGCTTCTTGGCGTCAAGCTTGCACATGTCGCTTCATCCCCCGGAAAGACGCGCAGTATAAATTTTTTTACCGTTGATTCGGTAAGAAAACAGGAGGAAACGGAGCCGGTAAAAAAAAGATTTCGCGTCGTTGATCTGCCGGGGTATGGATACGCTGCGCGCGCCAAGGGGGAACAGAAAGAGTGGTCGAAGCTCACGGCTTCATATATACAGAGCCGCCGCAATCTCATCCTTATATTGCACCTTATAGATATACGACACGGCCTTTTTGACAGCGACAGAAAGCTTCAAGAGTGGCTTTCGAGCATAAACAAAAAATTCATGGCCGAATTTACGAAAGCCGATAAAATACCCCGGGGGAGCCGTAAAGGACTCTTGCAAAAATATGTCGGCAACGGGCTCTTTTCCGAAGAAATGCCCGTCATAACTTCGGGCGAAACAAGGGACGGCATAAGGGAACTCAGAGACGTGATAGAAAAATATGTATAAGAGCCCCCTTTTTAAAGAGGGCGCCGAAGGCGGGGGTTTGCGCCCCATTTATACATAAATGGCGATGCGAAATCAAAAGGGCGCTTTTCTTTTTGCAAGCCGCGTCTTCTTTTTGCGGCGCGGCGCCTAAAGGGCACAATTGGCACTAAACATAATGATTTACAAGAAACGTCTATCGATAAAGATACGGAATAACTGACACCTAAAAAATCGTGACTCCCATGACATGGAGGCGCGATTTTTTTTAAGCTTTGATATAACTACAGCTCTTTTGATGATGAAGTTTATAAACGTTTGCGCAATAAAGATTAATGATCAGGAAGCAATGTATATTGCAATGCTGTTTTGAAT
>WRBZ01000098.1 GCA_009784305.1 Synergistaceae bacterium | reverse complement strand
TTTTATCGCTTCTTTTTGCCGCCTCGCCCGAGCCGGACACGAAGAAACTTTTATATGAAAACTTGGAGTTAGCGGCTATTCTTCTCGGGAGCAAATTTACTTCAGCGACCACTCTGCCCCTTATGTCAACAAATGACATCATTGCAGAAAACTTTACATTTTCATTTGTCATATTTACTATATCAAACGTTATATGATCCGACTCAAACATGAGCTTTTCAAAGCGAAAACCTTCAGCGCCTTCAATTTCTGATTCAATTATATTTGATGAAATAGCTCCGGAAGGCAACACAAATATCATAGTCAGCAATAAAGCGACCGTTGATACTGCCAGCCAATTGATAGCCCTCGTTTTCATCAGTTGTCTCCTTTCAGACAATCGCAAATTTCTTCATTTACGCTATTGCCTTTCGAAAATGTTACCTTCTGCACATATATACTGCCTTTTCTTTGCATGTACGAGATTAACGAAAGTAAAGAAGACTCCTTAACACCTATTTTCTCAGCAATCGCAGGAATGTCTATTTCACAATCCGGAACTTCACGCATTATTTGTGACGCAATGATTGAGACCCACTGCTCATAAAGCTCCTGCATTTCGGGAGTAATACTGCTTGCAAGTTGGACACTACGCACTACAGAATCGACAAGACGTGCCGTAATAAGTTTTTCCGTTTCCAAAACTTCTTTAAGCTCCTTCATTAACTCTTCCATTATAGACCCTGCCTTTTCTCTTCTACATATTTTTCAGCGGCTTTTCTGCCGCCGCAGATTACGGAAAGCTTATGCCATTTTTCTTCCGATTTTGCGTTTAAAATCCAATGCTGTTCCCATGCCTGAGCAAGTTCTCTGAATTCTTTTTCGGACTTTACATTTGCTTCCGCGAATAATGACTGCATTTCAGAAGCATACTTTTCAAAAATTTCTTCAGCCGCTTTCTTTTCCGAATTAAGGCGGATTAAATTGTCATTTATATCTTCCAACCTCTTTTTAAGCGTTGCGGCCTCTTTTATCGAGTCAAAAATGGTATGTATGTCCTCTCTTTTAATGTTTAATGATGAACAAAAATCATATACCAATTCATCAGTAGAGCTTATGAATTTGCGTTCGGATTGTGCTTCGCGCCTAAGGGTGTTTAATACCTCAAGCTTGCTTTGAGCTGCTTTCGCACACGAAACAAATGAATCAAACCCTTTGATTGTTACATGCTCAGGGTAATTGTTTTTTAAAAGCCATTCTCTCCATGATAATAAAATTTTCTCTGTTTTTGAGTCATGCTCATTGATTTCCTGCTTGTAAAGGAGCAGGCGCGCATTAGATTTTTCTATCGCTTCAGACAACTGCCTCTCCTGTTCTTTGATATCAGCATATTTTCTTAACTTCAAACGCGCAAATTCAAGTTTCTCAGAGACTTCTTCTATGCTGCCTGAATCTATTGACGGAATTTCTAATTTCAAGGCTCGTTCCTCGATGTCCTGCATGATTTCATTTCCCTGAGATTCCAGATTGGTGATTTTTCTTCCTAATGAGTCAACTATCTTCTCTTTTTTATCAACAAACATGGATAGGACATTCAACTGTTCTCTTTCCTTTTTCAATCCTCTGCTGTAAATGAAAACAGAAAAAATAGAGAAAGTTAGTATGACGCATAAAGCTAAGACCATATTAAGCAGCATCTCAGGGTTAAATATGTACCACAAAATGGCAATGAGCGCACAGAATAAAGAGAAAAGCAATTGTGAAAAAAGCATTATTCTCAGTTCTCTGATAGATGAATTAAAAACTTCAGCTTCGCATAATTCCAGCAGTATATCTTTTCTATATTGCGACAATGATCGGATTTCACATGAAATCTCCTCTTTGTGAAAAAAATTCTCCCGTATTTTAATTATATCGTCGCGTATTAGATCAGTAGGCGTATTTGAAGTTATGTCAAGAATCTGATCCCTTACCTCTCTGATTTTGTCCTCCAAGTTCTTTTTATTCTGCTGTTCATTATCATATTTTTTCTTGATCTCAGGAAGAAGCGCCTCTATTTCGCTGAATTTGTTGTGAAAACTATTAAACTGCTCTCCAGCGGAAATCGAAAAATCGAGAGATCTTAATTTTTTCTCAAGAATTTCCGCTGTATCGGTCCAATATGGAAAAATTTTTCTTATCTCTTCCATTAAATCATTTGATTTCTGCTCTATATCCTTATCTAAAATCTTAAGCTTGGTTTCATGTTCGCTGATACTTGAAATTCTTTTTTTCAGGTATGTTATGTCCTTATTCTTTTTAAAAAGCTCAGATATAGGGTTTTTATTTATTTGCGCCGCTAATTCAAGCTCGCTGCTTATCCTGTGCTTTAAGTGCGCAATTTTCTCCTCAACCGAATATATACGATCCGCTAATGAATCATAACGTTCCATTCCATCGTTTGGGAAAGCGTTAAGGGCGCCAAGTTTTTCCAGCTCCGATTCTATATGCAAAAGCATAGTGAACTCAGAAAAAGCTTCTTTTTCATGATCTTTTTCCGATTTTGCTCCGATTTCCGTTTTTACTGCCGCCGTTTTTACTGCCACCCTTTTCACCCCTCATTCCAATTCTATATTATACACATGTGCTACTTGTGATACAATTTAAGAAAAGGGCTTTTAAGCGCTTTAAAAAACTCTTTAATTGGAAGTTCAGTCCTGTGCGGCAAAAACCTGTGAACCCTGTCAGGCCCGGAAGGGAGCAGCAGTAAACGGTGCTTTTTGGGTGCCACAGGTAAGCTGGGCTTCCAATTAAGGAGTTTTTTTATAAATACCTTGGAAATGATATAATTCTGCATAATCTCAAGGAAACTAATCATTATTTAGGAAGGTTGCATAATTATGAAAAAACTTGGTATTTTAGGCGGTATGGGACCCGCAGCAACCGCTGAATTTCTGAGGCTGCTTGCCGTATATATGCCAGCCGAATTGGACCAGCAACATCCAATAATTTATATGCTGTCGGACCCAACCACTCCCGACAGAAGCGCGGGAATATTCGGACAAGGAGAGGATCCTTCTCCGGTCATTCGTAAAAATTTGGAGACGCTCACCTCCTGGGGGGCGGATGTGCTTGCAGTGCCATGCAATACCGCGCATTATTTTATCGATAAATTCAAAGATGAATTGAAAATCCCTCTCATCCATATTATTGAGGCTACATTTTCAGAGACAATGAAACTCAGCTCAAAAGCATGGCTTTACTCAACATTGGGAACGGTAAGAGGCAACCTTTATCAGAACTATGCCCAAAAAATCGGATTTGATTTAAAGATTCCCGCTCAAGAAACACAAGAAGAGGTGGAATCGGTAGTTCGGCTCGTGAAGTCGGGAAAACTTACAGAAGCTGGAGATAAGTTCAAAGAGATCATAGAAAATACGTGGTCGATTGAAGATATTCCGATAATGATGGCATGCACAGAGCTTCCGCTTGCCTTTGACGCGTCAGGATTGAAAAGTGGTAAAAGCGTATCAAGCATTTCTGCCTTGGCAAGGGCGTGCATAGAGTATATATCATGAATTAGTACATTCGCTGGAGAGAAATCATGTCAGGTATTCTCCAACAGAAGAAAAAAGCAGTCATAGATATCGGGACGAATTCGATAAAACTATGCATTGCCGGAGATTTAAATGTCCCGGATGGATATTCGGTAATACGTGACGAAATCGAAATAACACGACTTGGAGAAGGGTTAAGCGAGCATAAAGAGCTTGGAGAGGCGCCAATCAACCGTAGCATACAAACAATCCAACGTTTCATTACAATAGCGCATGAAATGGGTGCGTATGAAACAAGGGCTGTGGGGACCGCAGCTTTGAGAAAGGCATTGAATGCTGACGTTTTTTGCACGAAAGCAAAGGATATATGCGGAATTAATATTGAAATCATATCGGGAGAGTATGAAGCCCAACTTTCTTACAGTGCAGCTGTATTTTTCGCTCATGGGCAGGACTCGATTGTTTTTGACATCGGCGGCGGAAGCATAGAGATCATATATTCCAATAATGGCGAGATCAGCGGCAGGTTCAGTCTGGACTTTGGAGTGCTGAATATAAAAGAAAAATACTTTTTGCATGAGCCTGTTGAGAATAACGCTATCAGTAAAGCCTGCCTCGAAATAGCCAACAACCTGCGAGGAGGAGGTGTTGTAATTCCGGAGTCCAATTCTTTAATTATAGGAATTGGGGGAACAATTACAACAATGGCTTCTGTGAAGCTTAAACTTTCTAAATATATGTCAAATAAGGTAAATGGTTCAGTTTTGGATATGAACGACATCGAAACTCAAATCCGTCAATACCAAAATTCAACATCGGAAGAACGCTCCAAAATACCGGGATTATCTGCGGATAGGGCGGACATAATCCTGAGTGGCGCGTGTATTGTCAAAACAATAATGAACTCGTTTTCCGCTGAAAAAGTTATCGTAAGCGCTAATGGCCTTCGCCATGCCATACTTGCCGAAATGTTCAAGAAATAAACGCGGAGCGCGTAGGAGACGCACCTCTGGGCATCCCGAGTAGTATGGGCTGCATTTCTTGTACCCGGCATACCGCCAGTGTGGAGTGTAGAGGCGGCATTCTGCCGCCCAAGAGTAAAAAACAGTGTGGAGAGTGGAGATAAAGGACAATGAAGCATATGTTGAAAGTGATTTAAATGGAAATTTTCTTATATGCCGTTAACATAATGGGCGGGATTGCTCTCTTCCTCCATGGAGTGCAGGAGA
>WRBZ01000097.1 GCA_009784305.1 Synergistaceae bacterium | reverse complement strand
TGGAGCCGGCGTCCGGATTTGAACCGGAGACCTGCGCATTACGAGTGCGCCGCTCTACCGACTGAGCTACGCCGGCATAATTAATAAAAACTGGCGATCCTAGCGGGATTCGAACCCGCGTCGCAGCCTTGAAAGGGCTGTGTCCTAGGCCACTGGACGATAGGACCGCAAATAAACAGCACATAAATTTCGTATTAATAATACCATATTTTTTGCGCTTATGGTGAGCCGTGAGGGACTTGAACCCTCGACACCCGGATTAAAAGTCCGGTGCTCTACCGACTGAGCTAACGGCTCGGACAACAAGAAAAAATTATACAGATGAAAATGCTGTGAGTCAATATATAATAGAAAATAATTAATCTCAAAATTTCAATTTGAAATGAATAAGAGAGAAAAGCTTGAATGGAGCTGATAAAAATGCTTAGAGTAGGAATAATGCAATTCGATATTGTAACGGGAAACAGAGAAGCTAATCAAAATAAGGTTACTGCCTGGCTTGAGAAATACTACACTAAATCTGAATACACAACTGCCATAATTCTTCCTGAAATTTGGGATGTGGGGTATGCGCTTTCCCACAAAGAATCTATAGGAGATGAAGAAGGGAAAACCGCTGTTGATTTTCTTGGCAAATTGGCGAGAAAATATAACGTTTGGTTTGTAGGAGGATCTGTCCTTGCACAGAATGAAATGGGATTTTTTAATCGCGCCCAGGTGATAAACCCTGGCGGAGAATTGGTCGCCAGCTATGATAAAGTTCATTTGATCAGGCTCATGGATGAAAACAAGCATTTTTTAAGAGGAAAAAAAGACTGCCGATTCACTATAGATAATGTAAAATGCGGCTGTATAATATGTTATGACGTTCGTTTCTGTGAATGGGTTAGAGGTTATGCCATAAATGGAACAGAGGCGCTGTTTATAAGCGCGGAATGGCCTGAAGCCAGAATTGACCATTGGAGAGCTCTTATCATAGCAAGAGCGATTGAGAATCAAATGTATATTATTGCATGTAATAGGGTAGGAGCTACAGAGAAATGGGAATTCGGCGGTAAATCTCTTATCGTTGACCCATGGGGGAAAATAGTTTATGAAGGAGGAAAAGGAGAAGAATTTGCTTTCCACGTTATTGATACGGAAGAGGCAAAAAAAACGAGGTCTTTTCTTACTGTTTTTAAAGATAGAGCCCCCGAATTATATGGCGATGTGATGAAGCATTTCGTAGAGGACGCTGCAACGTTCCACTGACAGGAGGAAGCCAAAAGATGAATGATAAAAAAAAGGATATAGTAGTGTTATATGGCGGAGATGGTTTTGAGCGCGAAGTATCCATTAAAAGCGGGACAGCTGTAATAGAATCATTAGCTGAATGCAGCGAGTACAATATTATTCCGTTTATTATAAACAGCATGAATGAGATTGAGAAACTTAAAAGCATGAAGGATGTTTTTGTTTTCATTATTCTTCATGGATCATGGGGAGAGGACGGAAGGATCCAAAAGGAACTTGAGCTTATGAAAATCCCTTTCTCAGGGTCGGGCAGCAATTCATGTCTGTTAGCTATGGATAAAGGAATTTCCAAGGAAATATTTATTCATTCCGGAATAAAAGCCCCAAAAGGTTTTATATTTTGCCAAAACGAAGAAACTCTTGATTTCTCAATCAATAATGCGGTTAATTACATCGGATTGCCATGCGTCATAAAACCGTGCTCTAAAGGCAGCACAGTTGGAGTTACTATAGTAAACGAGATGAAAGACCTCAATAATGCATTTGAGTCCGCTTTTAAGTTTGAAAATAAAGTTTTGCTTGAAGAATACATAGAAGGAAAAGAGATAACTGTCACAGTATTTGGCAATAAGGAGCCGAAAGCTTTGCCTATCATAGAAATCGCTCCAAAGAGCGGTTTTTATGGTTATAAAGACAAATATACGCCTGGAGCAACATCTTATATATGCCCCGCGCAATTGGACGGAAACATTTCCTCTATAATTAAAGAGGAAGCTGTAAAAGCGCATATCTCCCTTGGATGTAAAGTTTACAGCAGGGTGGATATGAGGCTTTCCGAAGAAAACAAACCATATATACTGGAGGTCAATACAGTTCCGGGAATGACGGAAACAAGTTTAGTACCTAAAGCGGCAGCCGCAGCAGGCATAAGCTTTTCTAAATTCTTAAGTCAAGTGATAGAAATGTCTTATGAAATATCATAAGGGACAGAAATTACCAGGTAATAGAAAATTCTCGGAGAGTGATATCAATGATTGACCTGACAATACACGAAGATAATCTCAAGAACTCGGTAATTCTGGCTAAGAGTAGAAATGTCCTCATCCCAACCTTTAAACAAATGAAGAATCCTGATAAATATACCCCCGAAAAGATAAAGGATAAACTAAGAGTTACCGGCTTGTGGGATATAGACCCCGCAAATTTGTTCCGCATAACATGGAAAAATCAGCCGCTTGGAAAAGGCGGACTTTTTGGAAAAGTAAACACGCTTGAATTTCCCGCTGCTTTTACCGGAGTGAAAGCAAGGATAATAGCTTTATGCGGAAAATGGTTCCCCACAGGAGCGCATAAAGTCGGAGCAAGTTTTGGCTGCCTTGTCCCCCGCCTTGTGACAGGACAATTTGATCCCACAAAGCAAAAAGCAGTCTGGCCGTCAACGGGAAACTATTGCAGAGGTGGAGCGTATAACGCGCAGCTGCTTGGCTGCGAGTCAATAGCGATACTCCCTGAAGGCATGAGCAAGGAACGTTTTGACTGGCTCAAAACTGTTGCGGGTGAAATAATAGCGACCCCCGGCACCGAAAGCAACGTTAAGGAGATATATGACGAAGTGGCGCGTATAAAAACCACCAGGCCGGAAGCCGTTGTGTTCAACCAGTTCGATGAAATGGGAAATCATTTATGGCACTATACCGTGACGGGTAGCGCAATGGAGGAAGTATTACGCGACGTCATGCAAAAAGGGGACAGGTACGCGGGAGTAGTAGTCACCTCAGGCTCAGCCGGAACTACTGCCTGCGGAGATTATCTTAAAGAAGTTTTTCCATGCAGCAAATTAGGCGTAGGAGAGGCTCTCCAGTGCCCCACTCTTTATATGAATGGATTCGGAGAACACAGGATCGAAGGGATAGGGGACAAGCATATTCCATGGGTACATAATGTAAAGAATACAGATATCGTTTTCGCGATAGATGACAACATTTGCATGTCTATTATAAGATTATGCAACGAGGAAGCTGGAATATCGCATCTTAAAAGCATTGGGCTCAGTGATGAGTTTATAGAACAACTGCCGCTCATGGGGATATCAGGCGCCGCGAATGTCGCCATGGCGATAAAAATGGCTAAGTATTACGAGCTTGGTGAGAAAGACATAATCCTTACGGTTCTTACCGACTCCATGGAGATGTATGGTTCGAGGCTGGTTGAAATGAGGGATAAACATGGAAATTACACTAATGTACAGGCGGCTGTCGACCATAACCGGTACGTCATGGGGATTGGAACTGATGGGGTAGAGGAATTGACTTATTACAGCCGTAAACGCATCCATAATCTAAAATACTATACATGGGTTGAGCAGCAGGGAAAAACGAGCGAGGAGCTTAACGCCCAGTGGTATGATCATGATTATTGGGAGAATATACATAAAATGGCCGACAGTATCGACCAGAGAATAGAATCTTTCAACCGGGTGACAGGCCTTGAAGCTGATTGAAGTTTTAATAGTCCTGATTGTTTTTTCGATTTTCTCCCTCGCGGTCATATCTCAGCTTGACGCCGAAGCGAGGACTTATTCCCGTCTGCTTGAAACTATGAGTGAGTTGGACGCTAAAATAGAGCTTTTACGAAATTAATCAAGAGATCGGCTGCAGAGAACGAAAGGAGATGCCTTTTTATTGGACTATACATTAAAATGTAGCAAATATGACGACATGAGCGACCGCAGTTTAATTGACGCCATAATAAAAAATAATGAAGATGCCGCATTTTGTTTGTTCCATCACAAACTTATAAAACTCTTTGAATTCCTGTCCAATTCTTTCGCAAAACTACGGTACAGTGCAGGCGATATAGCAAGCGAATTGTATATTTACTTGAATAAGGATAACTGGAATAAATTGCGTTCTTTCGAGTTCAGAAGCTCTTTTTTCGGCTGGATGAAAGTTGTGGCTAGCAGATACTTACTTAACAAAATAGAAGCAACATCTCCATGTATAAAAGATGTCATTTTCTTTTCCTGTCTTATTGAACAGGGAGAAAAAGATGAATACGACCCAACCGAAATCATCCCGGACCCTAACCAGATACTTTTAGAGGAGAGGCGTGATGACTCGGATTACATTCAGGAATTATACAAAGAAATAGACTTACTTAGCGATTATATGAGAGAAGTTATACGGCTTCGCGGCCTTGTGGGGTTGTCAGCGAAAGAAACGGCGGACATTCTTTGCAAGAGTGGAAAAAATGTAACGCCGGGAGCTGTTGATCAAGTTTATAAGCGCGCAAAAGACTTGATACGGGAAAAATTACTTAGCGGGAGAGTATAAAAATGCGGTGCCCTGATGATGAAAGATTTGCACAGTATGCCGAAGGAAAGATAAATGGGGATGAACGCGCAGAATTCCTTGAACACCTCAGCGGGTGTTCCGAATGCTCAATTCTCTTCGCAGTGGCTTACGGAAATGGTGTATGTCCTGACGAGGAGAGCATTTCGGCCCTCGCAGAAG
>WRBZ01000096.1 GCA_009784305.1 Synergistaceae bacterium | reverse complement strand
AGCCTCCTATAAGTAAGAATTAAAATTATTCAATACCGGCTAATCTTAATACCCAGGGATACGTCTCGCGTATCGTGTCATGATTCAACGAGAGGACAACAAATGCCCCCATTGCCATGATATCCGGATATGAAGAAAAGCCAGCGTTTCGTCTCAAGCCCCTTGGTATACAATACGCGCCTGAGCACGCACCATGCTGACCAGGATGCCATCAAATAAGTTAAGCACATTATGGCAAAAAGCCTTATAAACATGACAATGGTTTTCACTAACAAAAATCTGAATACTCCTTCTCTTGTGTTTGTCTTTGCGATTTTGTCCAAAGTGTCATAGAATTTGTCAATTTTCGGTATTACATACCTAAAAGCTGTATCGGATAATACCCATGCCCAAAGAGCAGTCCAGGAAAGAAATTTAAAAAATTCAAAAGCCAAGATAAATCCCCCTGTAATAATATTTTGTCTTTGATTGTGGAATTATACATTCAGAATTTAAACTTGCGTCCACTGCTACATTTCAGCAAGCGGTTTGACGTAAGAAGGAGCTGAATCCCATGGGAACAGTATCCATGTATCCTGTGAGACTTGCGTTATGCAATCATCTACCCAAACCCGCCCTTCTGGTTTTGCGTACACTGTTGCAAAATAAGAATGAGGGAGCATTTTACGAACTATTTGCGCTGTTTTTCCTGTATCGACAAGATCGTCGATGATCAACCAATCCTCAGAGTTTTCTCCCGCTTCGACCGCCTTTAAAACATTGGCTTCCCCTTGTGTTTGAACCGTGTAGCTTGATATACATATAGTATCTATAAGACGAATATCCAATTCCCTTGCCACTATCGCGGCAGGAGTTAATCCGCCTCTTGCTATTCCAATTATTTTTTTCCACGGACGCTTTTCTAAGAGGCGCGCTGATAGTGTTTTACAATCATTCTGCAGCACATCCCATGAAATTGTAAAAGTTTTATGGTATCTCCCTTCAGTTCCCATAGAAAAACTCCCCCAAGAAATATAATTCTTACTATTTGCTTTAATTTTTACAAGGCTCAAAGAGGATAACATAAAAAATGCTATAATGGCAAATAATATTTCCTCTTAAACAAGGATTAAGAAAGGGGTTTTTGTTGTGCGTAAAATATTCGTTTTTACTCTTATCTGTGTCGCTTTTGTTGGGTTTATAGCTATTCATCCTGCCTGTGCCGATAAGATTCCGATTGAAGAGATCAATCCAGGTTTCATTTATATAGGCCCTCCGGGTGACGGCGGATGGACGTACATGCAAGAAAAGGGACGTCTGGAAATGGTGAGTAATTTTCCAGGATTAAAATCTTATTTCATTGAATCTGTTCCGGAAGGTCCGGAATCAGTCCCGGCAATGGAGCGCCTCATAAGAAGCAACAAATCAAAATTGGTTTTTGCCTGCAGCTTTGGTTATATGGATTATGTGCTTGAAGTTGCTGAGAAAAATCCGGATGTGACATTTATACATATATCAGGTTATAAAAGGGCTGAAAATGTAGGTACTATGTTTGGCCGTATGTATCAGCCGCGTTATTTGTCCGGCCTTGTAGCTGGGAAGATGAGCAAAAGTGGCAAAATAGGATACGTAGCAGCTTATCCTCTTCCTGAAGTCATACGTATGATAAATGCTTTCACAATTGGCGTACGCGAGACAAATCCGAATGCGACAGTAAGTGTTGTGTGGTTATACTCATGGTTTGACCCTGGAAAAGAAAAAGAAGCCGCAAAAGCTCTTATAGACTCAGGGTGTGACCTTCTTGCTATGCATGCTGATACGGGAGCTGTTGCTCAAGCCTGTGAGGAAGCAGGAGTATATGTCATCGGGTATAACAATGACATGATATCTTTTGCACCTGCAATGCACCTTACTGCGCCTATATGGGATTGGGGAAGGATGTTTTCCCTTACGGTGGATCAGGTTAACCAGGGTATTTGGAAATCTGACGCGATATGGTGGGGACTCAATGAAGGCGCTGTCGACCTGTCTCCATTTGGACCTGCCGTTCCTGATGATGTAAAAACTATTGTAAACGGAAGAAAGTCAGATATGATAAATGGTAAGTGGGCTGTCTTTACCGGCCCTGTTAGGAATCAGACGGGGGAGATTATGATACCTGAAGGTAAAGCAATGACGGATGATGAAATATGGAATATGGATTGGTTTGTTGAAGGAGTAAAAGGAGATATCCAAAAATAAATGAGCATAAGGGAAGCGTTGGAACCAACAGAAGGATTGTCCGATACTATCCTTAATGTTGGTAAATTGCCACCGGATATTCTTGAGCGGGAAATTCTTGCGTATCGCGGAGCTACCCGCTCTGAGGTTTTGATTGGCCCCGGGATAGGAGAGGACGCTGCCCTCATAAAATTCACGAATGAAAAGAATAGCCAATTCCCGCTGTTAGTGGTTTCTTCAGATCCCATTGTGGGGGCAAGTAAAGGCGCAGGGAGATTATTAGTTCAAATAAATGCAAATGATATAGCCTGCAAAGGAGGTGAACCTTGCTGGTTTATTGTTACATTAATTATTCCGGTTAGAGATGGGCTTGAAAGTGCAAAAATAATCATGAAGGAAATTGATGAAGCATGCAAAGAGCTTGATATCGCAATAATCGGCGGACATACAGAAATGACGGATCGTTATTCACATCCCGTTATTGTGGGTACAATGATCGGAAAGACGAATTATTACATGGATGCTTCCGATATCCAGGATGGAGATGCTATCTTAATGACAAGGCATGCAGGGTTGGAAGGGATGTCAATAATAGCAGCGGACCGCCCGGACCTTCTTTCATGTTTGAGTAAAAGTGAAATTGAAGAAGTAAAGACATGGAGCAAAGAGTTGTCGGTAATTCCAGCTTCCCGAGTTCTGCGAGATATTGCCCGCGTTATGCATGACCCTACGGAAGGGGGAGTTATTGGGGGAATATACGAATTTGAAAGAATGAGCGGGCTCCATGTAAAAATCGAATACACTAAAATTCCTGTTTCTGAATTGACCCGAAAAGCAGCTCTTTCGATAGGATTTGACCCACTTCACTTAATTTCTTCAGGTGTCTTGCTGGCAGCTTTACCGGAAGAAAAAGTCAGTGAAGCGTTTAAAAGGCTTGAAGGAAATAAAATAGATGCTGCTGTTATCGGTAAAATATCAAAGGGCAGTATTAGGGATAAACATTCTGTAAAAATTGATATTCATGAAGAATTATGGAATATACTAAAAAAATAGAGGGTAGTTTAAGTAACTGAAGATCAGTTTTGCATATTTGCAAAAAAATTAGTACATTGTAAAAAAATGAAAGTGTTTTATTTAGGAGGAATGGATTATGCCTTTTGACGGTAAAAATTTATCTAAAGTAAAAAATTGGTTGATACCTTTTTCCGCTCTGTTCATAATTTTGGCATACCTTTCTTATGTAACAGTGTCTCCGCTGCTTCAACCTTTAGCATGGGCTATTTTATTGGCATTTCTTTCATATCCCATGTATCTTTTTTTTAACGTTAAGTTGTTTAAAAGAGCGCATCCAAACGTTAGCGCCACGATCATGACAATATTTATTATATTTGTGATTATTGCTCCCGCGATCATAGTCGGTTCAATAATGGCTAAGGAAGCTATTGATATTTATGCCCGGTATCAGGCTTTATTAAGGACTACAACTTTCCCGATTGGCGAAGTACTGTCGCCTGAGCTTTCAAGCAAGATAAAAGATATTCTTGAGGAGTATCCCAGACTGCTGGAAGTTTTGCAGGATGCGGCAAGAAATATCAGTTTATACGGTTTTCAAATGGCAAGAGGTTTCTTGGGAAATACTTTTGGATTGCTTTACAGCCTTCTGATAATTTTCATAGCTTACTTTTTCCTCGTAAGGGACGGACACATTATTCTGAATTACATTGAAGACATAGTCCCATTGTTGGCAGAAGAACAAAAAAAGTTTATGAACCGCGGAAAAGATACGTTAGTAGGAGTCGTTTATGGAGTCACGCTTACATCAATAGTCCAAGGGATCCTTGGAGGTATAGGATGGTGGATGGTTGGCTTACCCAACCCATTTTTGTTCGGAGCTTTGACGGCTTTTATGGCAATGATACCTTTCGTCGGAACTCCTTCCGTTTGGCTGCCCGGCTCGATTTACCTTTTTATGACTAACGAGTATTCAAACGGGGTAATCCTTTTACTTTGGGGAATTTTTGTTGTAAGCATGATAGATAATTTTTTACGCCCTAAATTCATATCCGATAAGGCAAATATAAGCACTTTTCTTGTTTTTATTGGCGCGTTTGGCGGGCTTTTCGCCTGGGGATTCCTTGGGCTGTTCGTAGGACCTCTTATTCTTAGCCTGTCTGTCTTTTTCCTTGACAGCTACCGTGAAATATGGAAATTATCATTAAGATCAGAAATCATAGATAAAAGAAAGGACTTGCTAAATAGTGATGAGTTCATATAATATTACTTGAGCTCAATATTCTACAAAATATGAAATCTATTAGGAGGTAAAATTTATGAAATATGTATTGTTACTGTTAGTTATTTCCTCTGGGGCATTGGCTTTGTTTTACGCATGGAAAGAGTACAAAAAAATAAAAGAATTCAAGGTCGGGGATCAGAGAATAATTGAGCTTTCATCAATCATTCACAGGGGTGCCTTGGCATTCCTGAAGAGAGAGTATACATGGCTTGTACCGTTTGTATTGGCAGTTACTGTTATATTAATGGTAGCGCTTGGCTTTGCTACAGGATTTTCATTCTTCGTGGGAGCTTTATGCAGCGCTTTGGCCGGT
>WRBZ01000095.1 GCA_009784305.1 Synergistaceae bacterium | reverse complement strand
GCTTCATTCAATGACCGAATCCTGTCTTCATAATGAGAAAAGAGTCGCTCGGTAAACACCACGGAGCGGTGTCTGCCTCCTGTGCAGCCTATCGCGATATTGACCGAACGCTCCGAATTTATGAAAGCGGGAATTATATAATCAAGAAACTGAATACAATTTGAAATCAGTTCATTGGTTTCTTCATAGGAAAACAAAAAATCCTGTACTTTTTTGTCCTTGCCCGAAAGAGGCCGTAATTCCGCAATATAATAAGGATTGGGAATAAAGCGGACGTCAAAGATATAATTCGCGTCCTCAGGGATTCCGTATTTGAAACCGAACGATGAAAAAATTATTTTTTTTTCAGAGTCGTTGTGCATGTTTTATTTTTTCCTCCAACGGAGATGAAATGTCTGCTTTTTATCAAAGCTTTTAACAGCTTTTATTATAGCAGTTTCTTTTTCATGTAAAGCTTACATGCAAATCAGGGCAGGTGACAGGCAACGTAATGCGAGTTGCCGTGATCCCGTAGTACGGGGATATCTTTGCGGCACACCTCCATGGCTTTGGAACAACGTGGATGGAAATGGCATCCAGGCGGAGGATTCAAAGGAGTAGGTATATCTCCCGGCAGAATGTTCCGCTCCTTTTTTCTGAACGGATCAGGCTCCGGTACGGACGCCAACAGCGCGTGCGTATAAGGATGCAGGGGAGTTTTGAAAAATTCCCGTTTTTCTCCGATTTCCACTATACGACCCAGATACATCACGGCGACGCGGTCACATATGTGTTTTACTACACTAAGATCGTGCGAGATAAAAAGGTATGTCAGCCGAAAGCGCTCGCGCATCTGAATGAGCAGATTAATCACTTGAGCCTGTACCGAGACGTCAAGAGCGGAGACCGGTTCGTCCGCGACAATCAGAGAAGGTTTCAGTATAAGCGTCCGGGCTATTCCTATGCGTTGACGCTGTCCGCCGCTGAATTCGAAAGGGAAACGCCGGAGGTGAGAAGCGTTCAGTCCGACAGCTTCCATAGTCTCTATGATTCTGGCATCGCGGTCCGCCGCAGATAGTTCCGGTTCATGCGCTTTCAGAGGCTCGCCGACGATTTGCGCGACCGTCATGCGCGGATCCAGCGAAGCGTAGGGATCCTGGAAAATCATCTGGAATTCCTTTCGGGCTTTTCGTAAAGACTCTCCCTTCAGTGTCAACAAGTCTTTTCCCTGAAATATGACCTCTCCGCCGGTCACAGGCAGAAGACGCAGAATAGCCCGCCCAGTCGTCGATTTGCCACAGCCGGATTCTCCAACGAGACCGAGCGTTTCGCCTTCCTTTATCGAAAACGTGACGTTATCGACGGCTTTGATCCAGTGCTTTGCCCGCTGTAATATCCCCGAGCGGACGGGGAAATATTTTTTTAGATTTCGTACTTCAACAAGAGTCTGAGAGTTCATGCCTATAACCTCCCTTTTGCAAAACGCCAGCAGCGCACTAAGTGAGATTTACCGGTTTGCGCCGATGAAGAGTCAGTAATATCGAAAAGAGGCGGTTCTCCGTTAGTGCATTCGTCCCCCGCCAGTTCGCAGCGATTACTGAATTTACATCCCTCTGGAAGCTCGTAAAGTGCTGGAACCATGCCCTGGATTGCTTTCAACTCCTTTTCCTCTCCTTGCATACGCGGGATAGAGGCAAGTAGTCCTTGCGTGTATGGATGCGAAGGGGAACGGAACAGTTCTTCCGTCGAAGCTTCTTCCAGAATACGCCCTGCATACATTACCGCTATTCGAGTCGCGTTTTCTGCCACAAGTCCCATGTTGTGCGTTATTAGCAGTATTGACATGCCGAAATCGCGTTGAAGATCGTTCATCAAGTCTAGGATCTGCGCCTGAATCGTTACGTCGAGGGCGGTAGTAGGTTCGTCAGCGATCAACAAAGCCGGTCCAAGAGAAAGCGCCATGGCGATCATGACACGCTGCCGCATACCGCCGCTCAAAAGGTGCGGATACGCGTCGACCCGCTTTTCCGGCGAGGGGATACCCACTCTGCGCAGCATTTCAATCGCGGTTTGCCGGGCTTCATTCCGCGGCACTTTTTTATGAGTTCGGATTGCCTCGACGATCTGAGCGCCAACAGTATAAACCGGGTTCAGCGAAGTCATAGGTTCCTGGAAAATCATGGAAATATCCTGCCCGCGTATAGTCCTCATTTCAGCTTCCGGCAATCCGACGAGTTCTTTACCATTAAAGCGGATAGATCCCCCGGTTATGCGTCCGTTCGGCTTCGGTACAAGTCCCATAAGAGCCAGTGAAGTCATCGATTTACCGCTGCCGGATTCTCCGACCAGACCGAGCGTTTCTCCCTTCACGATCTTCAGGTCAACGCCGTCTACTGGAAAAATAGTCCCCTTGTCTGTAGGAAAAGAGACTCTCAGTCCCGTGATTTCCACCATATATTCCATAGTCGCTTCACTCATACGTGTCACACTCCTTCGATGTTGCGGCGAAGCTGTGGATCCAGCCGGTCGCGCAGGACATCTCCCGCCAGGTTGAAGGAAAGCACTGTCAGCACGATACAGGCGCCAGGGAAAATAAGGAGCCACGGCGCGCGGGTCAGATATATCCGCCCTTCGCTGAGCATATTGCCCCAACTGGGAACGGCCGGCGGAATCCCCAAACCGAGAAAATCCAGAGCTGCTAAATCCAACAGTGAAAATGCGAATGTGAACGTGGCTTGAACGATAATCGGAGAAAGCATATTGGGGATGACATGCCGCAGTATGATCATGCTTTCTCTTACACCTGATGCTGTTGCCGCCTCAATGTAGGGTTCTTCCCTTATTTTCAGGGTAAGGGCATATACGACGCGCGCCGTTCGGGTCAGGTAGGTTATACCCACGGCTATGACGACGTTGAGCATTCCGCGCCCCAGTATGGAGACCAGCACCAGCGCCAGCAACAGAGGAGGGAAAGCCATCATGACGTCCGTAAGGCGCATCAGCCAGGGTTCAATTCTCCGGAAATATCCGGCCATCGCTCCCATGAGAACTCCAAGTATTGTCGCAAACAGAACAACACCGGTTCCTCCGATCAGACTGGTTCTCGCGCCATACACCACCCTGCTGAAGATGTCACGCCCGAAATTGTCCGTTCCGAACAAATAGGGTACTCCGGGGGCTTTCAGCTTGTCCGCCGGGTTAAGATCCAGCGGAGAAAACGGCACAATCAAAGGAGCGCATGCGGCGACAATCAAAAGCAACGCAATGAAAATAAAACCAGCTAAAGCGATTTTTCGTTTATAAAGAATACGAAGGTTCATCTGAAATTCACCTCAGTTGTAACGGATTCGAGGATCCAAAAACGCGAATGATAAATCCACAAGGAGGTTAATCAACATGTAAATGGATGCTATCACTAAAATGATGCCCTGAATCGTGGGATAGTCCCTGCGAAGCAGAGATTCCACTACGAGACGTCCAATGCCGGGCAGGGAAAAGACTGTTTCCGTCACGACCGTTCCTGAGACAAGCGCGACAAATGTGAATCCAAGCGCCGAAACAACTGTGATAAGGGAGTTTCGAAAAATATGTCTCAAATTGACGCTATTCTCAGAAAGCCCCTTGGCTCGAGCCGTTCTTACGTAATCCGCGTGCGAAACGTCAAGCATGCCGGATCTCGTCAGTCGAATGATGAGCGCGGAGTTTGGAGCGGCCAGAGTGATGGCCGGTAACACAAGATAGCGCAGGTTACTCCAATCTCCGGACTGGAGCACCGACGGAAAACCTGATGTTGGAAACCAGCCCAGCCAAACGGAAAAGAATATCATGAAGTTCAATCCCAACCAGAATGTGGGGATAGACGCAAAAAACATTGAAATACCGGAGAAAAACTGATCGACAAAACTGTTGTATCGTACAGCGGACAGAATTCCTATAGGTATACCTATTAAAATAATCAGTATAATCGACATGATCGCAAGAAAAATGCTGGTTTCAGCGCGATCTGCGATAACTTCCAAAACTGGTATATGAAAGAATGTAGATGTCCCAAAATTTCCACGCAATACGTTGGAAAGCCAAAGGCTGTATTGAACCCAGACCGGGCGATCCAGCCCCATTGAAACACGAAGGGCCTGAACCTGCTCGGGCGTGGCCATATCGCCAAGCATAACCTGAGCCGCATCGCCCGGGATTAGATGTATGAATGAAAACACGATGATGGAAGCCAAAAGAAGAGACGGAATCATACTCAAAAATCGTCGAATTATGTAAGCAATCATGTCGCTAAATGTCCTCCCTAATTCCAATTCTAACTCAAATTCCGCAGTTGAATTTATGTAAAAACACTACTACTCCCGTCTTTGCGATAAGCAGGGAGCCAGCGAATAAAGTGAGCTGTGCGAGTCGCTTAGTTTCTCCATCAGCGCGCCTTTAGCCGCGAGCGCAGCGTGGCGGGAAGCAATCCAGCGTCTTTGTTTATCACGTAAAAAAGCAAAAAGGCTCTGGATTGCTTCGTCGCATAAAGCTTCTCCTCGCAAATACATGTAGAGAAACATGTAATGTATGTCTATCTACGTATTCGCAGCAGAGCACAGAAGCCGCTTCGTCTACAATTGATTTAAAATGGAATAAAGTTTTAAGCCCAAGCGGGCTCACGCTCATGAGCCCGCTAAAGAAAAACCTGCAATACTAAACTTCTATTTTATGTTTACTCCCCAAAACTTCGGCCAAATCAGAGAAGACTCGGAAAGCCCGTCCACCCTTGGCGAATAGATATCGTAACTGAAGTGGTCGCCAAGCTTGACTGTCGGGACTTCCTCATAAACCAAAGCCTGT
>WRBZ01000094.1 GCA_009784305.1 Synergistaceae bacterium | reverse complement strand
TTTATTATTACGTCGGATGATAAATAAAGCTCGTGCACTTTTGTTTCCTTGAGAACTTTTCCGGGAACTGAAACTTGCTGATAGTGCCCCTCAATGTGCCCCGGAGCAACTATTGCCCCGGCGTCTTTTGCCGTTCGTTCAAGCTGCGATTTCGAATAAGCATCCTGCTATTGGTCGCAGGTGTTATCAAAAACGGAAACGCTTTTTGCCCCTGCTTCCAAGCAGCTTTCAATAACCCGTTTAAGCAGCGCCGGATTTGTAGTTCCCGCTCTTTCGGGCTCGACAGCCCAAGACATGTTGGGCTTTATCAGAACGGTTTGACCTTTGCGGACGAATTTTCCTATACCCCCGAGCGCTTCGATTCCTTTGTCGAATAATTGAGCTGGTTCGCCGTTCCTCACGGCGACAAGGTCTGGATAAGAAACATCATTATTACCTTCAAGTTCTCCCGCCAGTGTTTTTACAGGATGCATAGCCATTGAAACAGCAGCCGCGCCCGCTCCGTAAGCAATTCTCTTTAAAAATTCACGCCTGTCCATCCGTTTCCCTCCTTAATATTTTTGCAATTATCAATGTGGCCTCAAACAACGCACATAGAATAAGCCCTACGACTATCTGAGTAAAAATATCCGGTGGAGTAACTATCGCGGCCACGATAAAAAACGCTACTATAAAATACCGCCTTAACATTTCCATCGTCTTAATTGACAATATTCCGGAATACAAAAGGGCAAACAAAAATATCGGTAACTCAAAACATATCCCAGTCACAATCATAAACATGAGAATCATGCCGATGTAATCCGATATCCCCCAAAGCGGCAGTATGCCATCACCGCTGGCAAAGTTTATAAAAAAGTTAATGACGAATGGTATCATTATAAACCAAGCGAATAAAACCCCAGCGTAAAAAAGAGATATCCCGGTCAGGACAAGGGATGAAAAAAGCTTCCTTTCCTTTCCGATTAGTGCGGGTATAATGAAGCTGTATATCTGAAAACCCGCAGCGGGGATCAGTAAAAACATGGAACAGCTTAAAGAGGTCTTACAATAAGTAAAAAATTTTTCTGGGGGCTCGCGATAATAGAGGTTTATACCATGTTCCGCCATTGGCTTTTGCAACAACCTTATCATTTCATCCATGAAAAAGAAGAAAACTACAGCGGCCGATACAAATAAAACTATTAAAAATATTATCCTTTTCCTTAATTCCTCTATATGAGACCAGAAATTATTCTTTTCATCCACAGCAGGCATAATCAAAAGTCATTTCACAAAAAATTTTCATCTTATTTTTTTATTTCCGGATCTGTATTCTGGGTTTTACTTTCATCATTGATATCATTTCTAATTTCACTTGCGCTGTTCAGCCCGCGCTTAAACTCGTTTACAGCTTGCCCCATACTTCGCGCCAGTTCCGGTAAGCGCTTGCCTCCAAACAGCAACAATACTAAAAACAGAACAACCAGGATTTCACCCCAGCCAATGCCCATTTTTCCACCTCCAGTTTCGTTATATTTTTATAACTTAATAACCTAAATCTTTTTTAACGTAATTAGGAAGCACAAATGACGCGCGGTGCAGATCTGTATTATAGTATTTCGTTTCAAGCCCGAGCAAGTTCCATTCTGAATCGCTAAAGGCCAGAGGGTCAATAGCCGTTTTACCGGCAAAACCAAAAAGCCAATGCCCAGACTGATATGTTGGAATAAAAGCCTGATAAACACGGCAGCTTTCAGGCACAAAATATTCCTTTATTCTTTTATGCGCGCGTCTCATAGCTTTGGCTGTTATCTCATAGTATGGGCTTTCATGCTGATTCACAAGAATTCCATTTTCTTTGAGCGCTTTATGGCAGCTTTCATAAAACGAGGCGGTAAATAATCCCTCCCCTACGCTTATCGGGTCTGTGGAATCGACAATTATCAGGTCGTATTCGTTTTCTTTGCTGGAAACAAAATTGACCCCGTCCTCAAAATAAAGGGTCACTCTCGGATCATCCAATTTACATGATGTAAACGGCAGGAACTCACGGCTGACTTCAATCACGCGCCTGTCGATATCGACCATATCAATTTTCTCTATAGCCGGGTATCTTGTTAGCTCTCTTACAGTTCCACCGTCACCGCCGCCAACTACGAGAACATTTTTTATTCCTGGTACGGCTGCCATAGGGACATGCGTTATCATCTCATGATATATGAATTCATCTTTTTCCGTCAGCATGATAACGCTGTCTATTGATAAAAAACGGCCAAACTCAGGGGAATCAAATACGTCAATCTGTTGATACTCCGATTTTTCCGAGTGGAGGTGCCGTGAAACTCTTATGGAAAAATTGACATTGGGCGTATGCGACTCAGTAAACCACAGCATCCTTATAATTCCCCCTGCTCCTCTTCAATATCATCTTCATTCGTTCCATAAACATTCATTCCATAGAATATTTCAATCATCTCGCGCGATATTTTGTCGCGTATATCGCGGCGTTGATCCGGGCTCAGTTCATAAGCATCCATATTAAAAAGATAATCGTCCAGCACTATCTCATTCCTCATCATTTTTGTATGGAAATAGTTGGACTGATATACGTTGATGTCCATTGCGTCATATTTGCGTAAAACCGAACGATCGATAAAATTTTGTATGGATGTTATATCATGATCCAGGTAATACTTATTTCCGTTCATATCGCGGGTAAACCCTCTGACACGGTAATCAATGGTTATTATGTCGGACTCGAAGCTCGATATCATATAATCAAGCGCGGTCAGCGGGGATATCTTCCCGCATGTCCCGACGTCTATATCAACGCGGAACGTCGATACTTCATTACCCGGATGGCTTTCCGGATATGTATGGACTGTAACATGACTCTTGTCCAAATGCCCAACAATGCTTTCCCTGCATACAGAAGGAAGTGAAACAGTCACGTTTCCATTATTGCAGGTAGGGTCAACATTTGAAATTGACGCTTCAGCTACAAGCAAAACCACGCTTGCACCCTGCGGATCATAATCCTGTCGGGCTACATTTAGTACATGCGCTCCAATAAGCTCGGTAACATGGTAGAGAATCCCCGTAAGCCGCTCGCTGTTATACTGATCATTAATATAAGCCAGATAATCTTTTTTTTCGCGTTTCGTCCGTGCGTAACAAACATCGTAAATATTAAAGCTCAGTGTTTTTGTGAGATTATTGAAACCGTAAAGTTTAAGCTTGTTTGACAACCCTAACATCACTCCAGAACATAAGATTTATTTCTCTTTATTTTTTAATTTCTCAATAAACGGCGAAAAAATGTCCATCGGTATCGGGAAAAACGTTGTCGTGTTACGTTCGCCCGCAATTTCACGAACTGTTTGCAGGTATCTTAACTGCAGGGTTATATCAGATGTTTCCATCTGACGGGCGGCTTCGGAAAGTTTTTGGGCCGCCTGAAGCTCTCCTTCAGCAGCTATTATTTTTGCGCGTCTTTCACGTTCAGCCTCAGCCTGACGCGCCATTGCGCGTTTCATCCCTTCCGGCAGTTCCAACTCTTTTACTTCAACTGCGCTGACCTTTATTCCCCAAGCATCCGTGCGATCATCTATTATTTTTTGGAGTTCTTCATTTATTTTTTCACGGGAGGATAAAACTTCGTCAAGTTCCACAGATCCTATAACGGAGCGTAACGTCGTCTGTGCCATAAAGCCCGATGCAATAATATAGTTTTCAACTTGCGTTACGGCTTTCTCGGGATTCATAACTCGAAGATAAACTATAGCATTGACTTTTATCGGCACATTATCCTTCGTTATTACTTCCTGAACTGGAACGTCAAGAGTAATGGTACGCAAGTCAGTCGTAATCACCCTGTCTATAAACGGAATTACAAATACAAGACCAGGCCCCTTTGTTCCAATAAGGCGTCCGAGTCTGAAAACTACAAGCCGTCTGTACTCGGGAACGATCTTGATTGTGTTGGCAAACAGGTAAATAATAAGGAAAACACCAACAATCCAAGGAAAACCTGAAATAAGAAAACTATCGATATTCTGCACTAAAATCCTCTCCTTAATTTTATTTGTTGTTACACAAGTACAATGTAAGACCTTCAGATCGAGACACCATAAAACGGTCTCCTTTCTTTACCTGAAAATCCGCAATCGCCGTCCATATTTCACTCATGCAGAGAACCTGCCCTTCGTATGATTCGCCTTTTTCCGAAAAATCCCCTAAAGCGATAACATTCTGACCGACAAGCCCTTCGCTTCCGCCCTGAACTTTTACAAATAAACTCTTTATCGAAAGAACAAGAATTATAAGTAATAACGCGCCCCAAAAAAACATTTCCGTTGAAGTCAGGCGTAAAGTGTAATCAAAAGGCAACTGAAAAATAAAAATCCTGCTCATAAACCGACCCTCTTTTCATTCTCTTGTTGGGCATAGTACATAATGTTTCAATGATCTAATAGTATCATCTAAACGAGTAAAAAGCATTAGATTAAATTTAAAACAAAAAAAAAGCTATCCACTCAAGGCGGATAGCTCTTGTTTTTAGTTGTACTTAATACATTCCGTCCATTCCGCCCATTCCGCCGGGCATAGCTGGAGCGTCCTTCTTCTCCGGTTTATCTGCGATTATTCCCTCGGTTGTGAGCACCATGGCTGCTATTGAACCCGCGTTCTGAAGAGCTGAACGTGTTACTTTCACCGGATCTATGATACCGGCGGCAACCATATCGACATATTCTCCTGTCATGGCGTTCAATCCATGACCGGGCTTAAGCCCGCGAACCTTTTCCACTACCACGTCGCCCTGATATCCGGCATTCTCTGCAATAAGGTAGAGAGGAGACTTTAGGGATTTAAGG